>JANQHO010000049.1 GCA_028277105.1 Owenweeksia sp.
ATAGTTTACCAGTACCAGGGCTTGTTTAGCGTGTACCCCGGCATCGCCAAAACGCCTTCCTTTCCACCCGTCCTGTTCTATTAACCAACCCGCAGCTATCTTGCTATGTTCACCGTCTACCGGGTAAGTTACCAGTCCGGGATGTTGTTCTTTTATCTCATTGGCAAAAGCCGTTGGAACCACCGGGTTTTTAAAAAAGCTGCCACTGTTGCCAATTTCAACCGGATCAGGCAATTTGCTGCGCCTGATGTTGATTACTGCTTCAGAAATGGTATGAATGGATCTTTCTTTTCCGATCCGTTGCAGCTCTTGTTCAATAGCTCCATAACTGGTGTTCAGTTGATGGTTTTTATGGCTCAGTTCAAAGTACACTTTGGTAATAATATACTTTCCCCTGGCCTCATGCTTAAAAATACTGTTGCGGTAGCCAAACTGACAGTTTTTATGATACAGGGTTTCCAGTTTTCCTGTAGTGAGGTTTAAAGCTTCCAGACGGTTGAAAGTGTCTTTTAATTCTACCCCGTAAGCCCCGATATTCTGAATGGGGGCCGTACCTACATTTCCGGGAATGAGGGAAAGATTTTCTAAGCCTCCCAGCCTTTGCTCTAATGTCCACAAAACAAACTCGTGCCAGTTTTCACCAGCCATGGCAGAAACCAAAGTGGTATTTTCATCAACAGATTCTAACTTTTTCCCTTTCAGGTTCAGTTTTACTACTAAACCAGGGTAATCCCCGGTGAGTAATATGTTACTGCCCCCGCCCAGGATGAATGGATGGTGCTGAAAGACCTCCTGTTGAGTGATCCACATCAGATCATCTATGGAGTGAACTTCAAAGAAAAGGGCTGCCTTTACCTCTATACCAAAGGTATTGTAAGCTTTCAGGGAAATATTCTTTTGTATACGCTCAGTCAAAGTAAAGTGCCGGGATAGGTTTGCAACGCTGCTTTTAAGATCTCCACAGATTTTTGTAAGGCCTCTTTTTCAAGTACGTAAGCTAAGCGAGCCTGATTATAACCCATACCTGGAGTAGCGTAAAAACCTTCGGCCGGGGCTATCATTACGGTTTCATTAGCTACGTCAAAGTCAGATAACAACCATTGGGCAAAGCGATCTGTAGAATGAACAGGGAATTGGGCCATAGCATAGAAGGCTCCTTTGGGTTCAGGACAAATCACACCTTCAATTTGATTGAGCCCCTCTACCAAAATATTCCTCCGTTCCAGGTATTCTTGTTTTACCCCGGCAAAATATTCCGGTCCTGTTTTCAAGGCAGCTTCGCTGGCTACCTGGGCCAGGGTAGGAGGGCTTAAACGGGCCTGCGCGTATTTCAATACCGTAGCCATAAACTCCTTATTGCGCGAAACCACACAGCCAATCCGGGCTCCGCACATGCTGTAGCGCTTGGAAACGGAGTCGATCACAATAGCATTTTCTTCCAGGCCTTCCAGGTTCAGAATAGAAAAGTGTTTGGCTCCGTCATATACAAACTCCCGGTAAACTTCATCAGCAATTAAGAATAGGTCATGCTTCAAAACCAGTTCCCTGAGTTTGTTCAGTTCCTCCTGTGTGTACAAATACCCGGTAGGGTTTCCCGGATTACAGATCATAATGGCTCTGGTTCGCGGAGTGATGAGTTTTTCAAATTCCTCTACCGGAGGCAGGGCAAAATTATCTTCCAGGCGCGAAATAACCGGAACAACATTAACGCCACTTGCAATGCTGAAACCGTTATAATTGGCATAAAAAGGTTCTGGTATAATGATCTCGTCTCCCAGATCGGTAATGGAATTCATGGTAAAAAGTATAGCCTCAGAGCCACCAGTACTCACCAGAAGATTATCAATGTCGATGTTGATACCTACTTTTTTATAGTACTCCACCAATCCAAACAGGTAAGAATGATAGCCTTCCGAAGGGCTGTATTCCAGGATTTTCCGGTCAAATTTTCTCACGGCATCCAGGGCTTCCTTTGGCGTCTCAATATCCGGTTGGCCGATATTCAGATGATACACTTTCTTTCCTTTTTCTTTAGCCTCGTTGGCAAAAGGTGCAAGCTTGCGGATGGGCGATTCGGGCATGGTTTGCCCTTTTATGGATATTGCTGGCATTTTTTGTAATTAACTAATTGTTGGTTAATTGGTTAACTCGTTGACAAGTGGTTTGAAGCAGTTGTGTTAACTAATTAACCAGTTTTCCATTTAACCAAATAACTGAAAAATAAAACCCCCGCGCTTTTACACACGGGGGCACAAATTTATAGTATAAGTTGAGATATGCTTACTTCTGCATCATAGAGGTTTTTTCCTCTTTTTCGGGAACTGTTTTAGCGGGCTCCACTTTTTTTACCACTCCTTTAATGCGAACAACCTTAACCGGATTGGTAGCATTGGAGTTGATAGTTACACTTTTACTGAAAGAGCCTATTCTTTTAGTATCGTACTTCACTTTGATCGTTCCTTTTTCACCGGGAGCAATAGGTTCGCGGGGCCAGGTTGGAACGGTACATCCGCAAGAACCGGTAGCTTTGGTAATGATCAAAGGCTCTTTGCCTTCGTTGGTGAATACAAATTCGCGATTGCCGTCAGCACCCTGATCAATAGTGCCGTAATCGATGGTCTCCTGATTAAACTTAATAACCGGAGCATTGGGATTACTCTCTTCCTGGGCAAAAGCAAAAAAGCCAGCTGCCACTAAACTTAAGGATATCCAGAGTTTTTTCATTGTAGTTGTTTTTGATAGTTGCACAAATTTATAATTAAAATTCTTAAAGGAAAACCCATAATATCCAGCTAAAAATGTGCCATACTTAAATAGGCGACAGATGGATCAATTTATAACTTTGCGGGCTTATTAAACCTTGTATACCCAAATAATAAACTGAATGAGCATTCCCGCAAATTACGACTATCGCAAAGCCGAAGAAAAGTGGTACCAGTATTGGCTGGACCAGAAGGTTTTTGAGTCGAAACCGGATGAGCGAAAGGCCTATACCATTGTAATTCCACCACCTAACGTTACCGGGGTATTACATATGGGCCATATGCTTAACAACACCATACAGGATGTATTGATCCGCAGGGCGCGCATGCAGGGCTACAACGCCTGCTGGGTACCGGGCACCGACCACGCTTCTATAGCTACAGAGGCTAAAGTTGTAGCTAAATTAAGAGAAGAGGGTATTTCTAAAGACCAGCTTAGCAGGGAGGAATTTTTAAAGCACGCCTGGGACTGGACCCATAAACACGGGGGGATAATCCTGGAACAGCTCAAGAAACTGGGCGCCTCCTGCGATTGGAGCCGCGAGGCCTTTACCCTGGACGAAATTCGCAGTGAATCGGTGATAAAGGTGTTTGTAGACTTGTATCGCAAAGGAAAGATATACCGTGGTTACCGCATGGTAAACTGGGATCCTGAAGCTAAAACAACTGTTTCTGATGAAGAAGTGATCCACAAAGAAATTAATGGGAAGCTCTACTATGTTCAGTATTCCCGTGAAGACGGTGAAGGATATATTACCGTAGCTACCACCCGGCCGGAAACTATTTTGGGGGATGTGGCCATTTGTGTTAATCCCGAAGATGAACGCTACCGGGATTTGATCGGTAAAAAAGTCAGGGTGCCGGTTGCCAACCGTTCTATTCCGGTGATAGCTGATGAATATGTGGATAGAGAATTTGGCACGGGTTGTTTAAAAATAACCCCGGCCCATGATATTAATGACAAAGCAATAGGCGATAAGTACGATCTGGAGATAATAGATGTATTAAATGAAGACGGCACCCTCAATGAACACGGTTTACATTACCAGGGCCAGGATCGTTTTGCAGTGCGTAAAGCTATTGCCAGGGAACTGGAGGAAAAGGGCTTTTTAAGCAAAGTGGAAGACTATAAGACTTCGGTAGGAACCAGTGAGAGAACCGGAGCAGTAATTGAACCCCGGCTTTCAGTGCAGTGGTTCTTGAAGATGAAAGAGCTGGCCGAGCCAGCTTTGAAAGCGGTGATGGACAATGAAGTGGAATTAATTCCGGAAAAATTCAAAAATACTTACCGTCACTGGATGGAAAATGTACACGATTGGAGTATATCGCGGCAGTTGTGGTGGGGACACCAGATACCGGCCTGGTATTACGGAGAAGATGACCAGGATTTTGTGGTCGCGGAAACAAAAGCTGAAGCTTTGGAACTGGCCCGGAAAAAAACCGCTAAGGCTGATTTATCGCTTAGTGATATCAAACGCGATGAGGATGTGCTGGATACCTGGTTTTCTTCCTGGCTGTGGCCCATATCGGTATTTGATGGCATTCGCAATCCGGATAATCAGGAAATTAATTATTACTATCCTACCCGCGATCTGGTAACGGCTCCTGAGATACTCTTCTTTTGGGTGGCCCGTATGATCATAGCAGGTTACGAGTACCGTGAAGAAAAACCGTTTTCTACCGTATACCTTACCGGTATAGTAAGGGATAAGCTGGGCCGGAAAATGTCTAAATCGCTGGGCAATTCACCAGATCCGATAGGACTGATGGAAAAGTACAGTACTGATGGAGTAAGGGTAGGAATGTTGCTGACCTCACCGGCCGGGAATGATTTGCCTTTTGATGAAGAGCTATGCCTGCAGGGGCGCAACTTCACCAATAAAATATGGAATGCCCTGCGCCTGGTAAAAAGCTGGGAAGTGAGTAATGAAAAGCCTGATGAGGCCACCCATTCAGCTATGCAGTGGTTTGCCGAAAAGAAAAAAGAAACCCTGCAAGCCATAGAAAAGAGCTTTGGCCAGTACCGCATTTCTGAAGCTTTGATGATTACCTACAAACTGATATGGGACGATTTCTGCAGTTGGTACCTGGAGGCAGTAAAACCGGAATACGGCAAGCCTGTTACCCATGAGGCCAGGGAGCAAACTATACATTTCTTTGAGGACATTTGTGTATTGTTGCATCCTTTTATGCCTTTTATTTCAGAAGAGATTTGGCATATACTCAGAGAGCGAAAAGAAGGTGAAACTATTTGTACTGTTCCCTGGCCTGAAAAAGAGAATTTTGATGAGACTACTGTAAGTGGTTTTGACCAGGCAGTAGCTATTGTTAACGGTTTGCGGAATATACGTGCCGGTAAAAATATTCCTAAAAAGGCCCCCCTGGCTTTTTATGCCCCTTCGGCAGAGGCCTTGCCGGAACAATATAAGGCGCTGGTAATGAAGCTTGGCAATGTTACTGAAGTACTGACAGAAAAAGACGACAAGCCAGGCTTTAGCTTTTTGGCGGGTAAGTATGAGTTTTTTGTACCGGCTTCCGGTTCAGTTGATCTGCAGGAAGAGAAGGAAAAACTCCAAAAAGACCTGGATTATCAGCGCGGTTTTTTGAAGAGTGTGGACAAAAAGCTGGGCAATGAGCGTTTTGTACAAAATGCCCCGGAGCAGGTGGTAAACAGTGAGCGTCAGAAAAAAACCGATGCCGAAGCCAAGATCAAAGCTTTGGAAGAAAGATTATTAGAGTTAGGATGAAATCCTTTTTTTCAGCACTGATATTTCAAAGCAGTTGTATCAAACAGCCTTTAAATCTTCTAGTATAGCTTTTAGGTTTTCTACGGTAATGGGCTTCACTATATAGTTGCTTACACTTTCGTAAGATTGAGCCTTTTTGGTATCTTCAGGGTCAATGGAGGAACTCGCAACGTAAATAGTGATCTGCTTATCGATAGGGATGCCGGTAAATTCATCCAAAAACTGCCAGCCGTCCATTATGGGCATATTGAGATCCAATAGAATAACATCGGGCAGTTCTTCACCCGCATAGATCAGCATTTTTAGATTATCCAGGGCTTCTTTACCATTGTTGAAAATCAAAAAACTGTTGCAGAAATCAGCCAGTTGCATTATTCTTTTGATCCCAAATACAAAAATGGGATCATCATCAATAATACAGGCGATATCAATTGGTTTCATTTTGTAAATATATATTAAAAGAAGTCCCCTTATCTATTTCGCTCTCTACCTCTATTTTACCGCCCATGGCTTCCACCTGGTTTTTAGTAATAAAAAGCCCTACGCCACGGGCATCTTTATTGCCGTGAAAAGTTTTATACATACCAAATAATTTGGCGCTGTGTTTTTTGAGGTCTATACCTAAACCATTGTCTTTAACAGTCAGCTTTACAAATGGATTAAGCAAGGAGGAAGTGACCACAATCACAGGTTTTCTTTCAGGCGAACGGTATTTTAAAGCATTGGTTATCAGGTTGAGGGTAATACTTTCCAGGTAAGCGGGTATGGCTTTTACCTTTAATTGTTTTTGAACCTTGTTTTCTATTATTGCCCCGGTTTCTATAGCCAGGGCCTTCACGGTTACAATTGCTTTTTCTATATATTCCCACAAGTTTTCCTCGAAGAGTTTTTTATCTGTATTGGTGTTTATGGCTACTACTTCGTTTAAATGGCTAACGGTCTCCTTTAAGTTATCAGAGGCCTCATTTACTAAAGGGAAAAACTCATTTTCAGTAGCAGAAGGTACCTGTTTCTTAAACAGATCCAGTATCATGGCCATATTGCCGGAATGCGACCTTAAGTTGTGAGAAACGATATGAGCGAAATTTAACAGCCTTTTGTTTTGTTCCTGGGTAACGTCAAGCAAAGTTTCAATTTCCCTTTGAGCCCTTTTGCCATCAGTTATATCGGTGATCTGCGATATGAAGTGCAAGGGTGAACCGGAATCGTCTTTTACCATAGAAACAGAAAGAAGTACCCATACGATACCGCCATTTTTATGGTGATACCGCTTTTCCATTTGGTAGCTTTCCCTTTCACCGTTTATCAGCTCCCGGAGCAAGCTGAGATCTTTATCCAGATCATCCGGATGGGTAATGTCCTGAAAAGTTAATTGAAGCAGCTCTTCTTCCGTATATCCCACCAGATCGCAAAGGCTTTTATTAACCTGCAGCCACTCCCCTTTAAGGCCCACCAGCGCCATGCCAATAGCTGCAAACTCAAAAGTTTTGCGGAACAATTCTTCCTGGAGGGCAATTTGCTGGTTGGCTTTTGTTTTCTCGTCAATATCCTGGAACAGCCCGTAAACCCGGGTACATTGACCGTTCTCCATTTCGGGAATACCAATGGCCCTTACCCATTTTTCATTTCCTTTAGCAGTAATGATCTGAAGTTCCACATCGTAATTTTCGCCCTTGGTATAACTGTCGTTAAATACCCTGGTAATTGTTTCCCGGCTTTTTCCTTCCTTGTAAAAATCAATGCCGTTCTCAACGCTTAATTCAAAATCACCTTCTACCTCGTGGATTTCCCGGGTTACTTCACTCCAGCTGACCTTGTTGTTGATAAGGTCTACTTCCCAGGTGCCTATGCGGGCTACCTGGTTGGTTTTTTCCAGTAGATCCTGATATTTTAAAAGCAACTGTTCCTTATCCTTGTATGAGGTCATGTCGGTATGAGCCCCCAGCATTCTAATGGGTTTGCCATCTTCATCCCGTATAGCCATTCCCCGGCACCTTATCCATACCGTACTGCCGTTTTTGTGTTTATAGCGTACTAATTGGTCATAGGCATGGTTGGGTTCGGCACAGTGTTTCTCAAAACTATCAATAGTACTGTTTAAATCATCTTTATTGATAATGTCTTGCCAGGCCGAGGCTTTATGGGGCATTTCGTTGGGATCATAGCCCATAGTCTCCCAGAATGTGGGATTCATCCACTCATTTTCAGGATTCTCGAGGTCCCAATACCACATGCCATCAAGAGCAGATTCCTGTAAAAAGTCAAAAATTCTATCATCCTTCTTTAAAAGCTCATACAATTCCTTCTGCAGATAGTTCATACAATGTCAACTAAACAATTCAATAAAAACTAATCATAAAGAACCTGATAAATTTATATTTTTCAGGTTTTCATCACCTTTGTAAATAGAATAATTTTTTAATCTATATTTTTCTGCTATAAACTGAACCTTGATGTAGAAAGTGCAATAGATTAAGTTTTTGTTTATGATACTATTATAGTCTTTTGTGGGACTTTTAAATTAGAAAGCTTTAGTTGATAATAGAATTTATCAACAACCATCAGGGATTAATGATAGTAACCGGGTAGCTTTGATCGTTAATTTTAACAATAATATTCTGGCTTACTATATTGCCGAGTTCAATCTCTACCTCCTGGCTTTTGTCTTTTATTTGCTCCTTATTCTGGTAAAGCAATTGTCCTTTGATAGTGATGATATTTATGCTTACCTCAGTTTGAGGATAGTCGGTGAAGAGTATCTTTATACTATGACGGGCAGGATTGGGATAAATATCTATTTTCCCTTTAGATAAAGGCAGCTTGTTAAGGCTGAAATCAGGTTCTATATTTCCCAGCACATAGTCACCCGGGGAGAGGTCAAATTCGATGAATCCTATTGAGGCGTTGATAGCCGTTTTGTCCTGGAATGGGTAGGGCGACCAACTGCTCCAGCCAAAAGGGCGGTAAAGCAAAAAAAGACTGTCGGCTCCGGAACCCGTTAAATCGCTGCCCACCGAATTTGCCCCGTAGCTGATCCGGCCTTTCAAATCACCGTTTTGAAGATCGATACCCTGCACCGTCCAGTATTCGCTGTTGCTGATGCGGTAAGAACTGCTGCCTGATATATCCCCTCCCGGGCCAGTCCAGTGATAAGCGGCTATAAGTACAAGGCTGTCGCTGACATTATCTGCGCTTACCCTCAGGCGGCTGCGGTTGCCGTCATAAGTTTGGCTGCCGCTTATGCGGTACTCATCCCAGGTGGTAGCGGCCAGGAGTTTACCGCTGTATGTAGCCAGGGCAAAGCTGGGTTGAAAAGAAAGGCCACTGAATGTAAAGTTTTGACTTGTATTGCTTACCGTTACCGTGCGTGTTGCTGTATCACCAGACGGGCTGAAAAAGGTAATGTCAACCGGAACACCTGTAAATAAAGACGGGGCCTGGTGCAGGCGCTGACTTACCACTACAGCAGTGTGACCGCTGGTGGGATCAGTATAGAGCGAATCAACGGAAAACTGGGCAAAGCCGGGGTTTAATATCCAATCGTTAAAAAAACTGTTCAGGTTCACACTGGTGATCTGGCTCAATTGATCGCGAAACTGAAGGGTATTGAGATTGCCAAAACGGTTTTGCTGCAACAACTGGGTAAGGCCGCTGAAGAAGAGGTTATCACCCAGATAAGCCCTCAGGTTATGGACTACCATAGCCCCTTTTTGGTAAACGTGAAAGCCATAGACCAGGTCGTGGGGTAAGCCGTATACTGCCCGGTAGCCATTATCGCGGGTGTGGGCCTCATTCAGTACGCGATAAGCATTTTCCTGCACCCGGTCTATATATTCTTCATAGCCAAATACGTCTTCGGCATACAGGAAACTGCAGTATTCTGCCATTCCTTCATTGATCCACATATCTTCTGCGGTTTCGCAGGTTACCAGGTTTCCCCACCAGTGATGGGCCAGTTCGTGAGCCATAATGTCTTCCCCGCTCAGAGTCCCGTTTACCAGACTGATGGGAAAGTGAATACTGGTAGCGTGTTCCATGGCTCCTACTGTAGTCATGGCATAACCAATACGCGGCCACAGGTAAGGGCCAAAAGATCTCTCAAAGGAGTGCAGCACAGGTTTGAGGTTTCGGAAAGAGGATCTCAGGTTAGCCGTATCGGCCTGTTTGGCAGCCAGCAGAATATCTTTAGTGCCCTGCATCGCCTGAACGGTATCTTGTAAAAATTCGTAATCAGCGAGGGCAAAGCTTACCAGATAAGTAGGGATAGGTTGCAGCAGAGCAGAGCTGCTGACAACAGAGTCGGTGCCAACAGGGGTACGGGTGATGGTATCTCCGCTCAATAAGGGCAGCAAAGGCTCTACACTGAGCACTTCCAGTTCATAGGTCGACTTTTCCACAAAATTGTCGAAACAGGGAAACCAGGCCCGGCCGAATGTGTGAGGATCGGCCGCAAAGCCCACCCCCAGGTTGTAATAATAACCGTTTTGAGCGTGAAAGCCTCCCCAGCCACTGGCATCGGTTAAGGGGAAACCCTGGTAAAAGATCTCGATCATTCCGCTGTCAGCCAAACTCAAAGCATTGGGGAAGTCAATGCTGAGAAGGCTGTCGTTGTAGGTATAATTCTGGTAGTCAGGATAATTCGTCCCGGAAAGGAGCAGGTTGATAGAATCAACGTCCAGTTCCAGCAGGTCGAGCGGAAGGGAAGTGACATTGTTCTGCCTCGACTCAAAATAAATGCGGGTGCGCCCTTTGATCTGTCCGCTGCTGACCGCGGTGAGATCGAGGTAAAGGTGGTAGTGCTTAATGTCAATGGTGTCGCTTTTGCCGTTGTTGTTGACAGAAGGGGTACTCTGGCTGCGGTAAGTTTGTTTCAGCTCCTGGCAACGGAATTGGGCTGAGGCTGATAATCCGCAGAGAATGGAGAGTAAGAGTAAAAGTTTTTTCATATGGTGCTTCTTTGTCGTACAATTTCATAAAGGATGGCCCCGGTGGCTACCGATACATTGAGAGAACTTATTTTTCCATTTATCGGTAGTTTGATCTGGCCGTCACAAAGCCGGAGGTATTCAGGCGATACACCGTTTTCTTCCGAGCCCATGATCAGCGCCAGCGGGCCTTTGAGGTCAGAGCGGTAAAGTACCTCACTGGCCTTTTCCGAAGCGGCATAAACCTTTAAACCGGAATCCTGCAGGAATTTAATGGTGTTTTTGAGGTTGTTTTCGCGGCAAACCGGTAAATGCTGTAAAGCTCCGGCCGAGGTTTTCAAGGCGTCATAGTTGAGCGGGGCACTGCCCCGGCTGGGAATGACCACGGCATGAGCCCCTGCACATTCGGCCGTACGGCAGATCGCACCGAAATTCCGCACATCGGTCACCCGGTCCAGGATCACGATCAGCGGGTCTTCCCCTTTTTCAAAGGTCTGAGCTATGATCTCGCCTAAATTCTGGTAAGCCACAGCCGCGGTAAAGGCAATTACCCCCTGATGGTTTTTCCGGGTAATGCGGTTCAGTTTTTCCAGCGGAACGTATTGAAAGGGAATAGCATTTTCCTGGATGAGAGGCTGTAATTCCTGAAAAGTTTTACCGCTTAATCCTTTTTGGAGGAGTATTTTATCGATCTCCCTGCCGGCCTCAATGGCCTCGATCAGCGGTCTGGTACCCATAATGAGGCCTTTGGTATTGCTGGCTGCTGTCCTGTTCCTGTTCAATATCCCGGGTGTGAATGAAGTGGTAAACAAAGCTTGTTTTTCCACTTCCGAAAATTAACGAATTAAAGCCTCACGGCAGCAGGTAAGCCTTTGGCAAAATTTTTTCCTCAAAAAAGCGCCTGCAAAACCAGGGGAAGTGTCGACACTCCCGCTTCTAGCGGGACAGGCTTGAAAGGCGAAACGGTAAGCGCCTAAACTGCCGGTAAAGCTCTGGTTGGGCATGATCATGCCGAAGGGATAATACCCTATACGGTTTTTTGAGGTTTTATTTTTTTCAAAGCCGGTAATCCCTTAATAGTTTGTCAAAGAACTAAATTTCAGTTTATTATTTTTTTCTACTTCAATTTTTGTCGGATGGTACACTACCTACTTCATTATACTAATATGGATGAAATTGACACTCTCTGGTAAAGATCTCCTTTTTTCCAGTTCTTTCATTAACCTCACTCAAAATATGTATTTTTTTTCCATCAGTTTCAATCAACATTTCACTTTCATAGAAGTCATTACGCCACTGAGCTGTATTTTCATATACATACTGGGCTAGTATACTGTCCTTGTTTATCCTATAAAAGCCATAAAGAGATTCCTTTAAGCTATTTGAATCAAGCCATTTAATATAACTAGAAATACTATCTAGGCTGATGTTCGCATCCAAGCCCAGATTATTAAAACGTATTTCCCCACCTTCTAGAAACCTATAATAGCCAAAGTAGTTCCTTCCATCTACAGTTGAGACTTCTCTGAACCAATAATAACCATTCTTTAAAACACCGTTGTTAGATTTAAAATCTGAATCATAATACTTGAAACTCTCATTCTTTGGACTTCCTACAAATATAAAATAGCAACCTGTAACTAGAAAAAGGGAAAGTATGAATATGTAATTTATTAACTTATTCATGCTAATCTAATTCGCGTAATAGCCAAAACCTACACCCATGAAAATATTATTCTCTTTGGGATCATGCACAAACTGAGGATCCTTCTTTTCATAGTGAAGTAAACGTTGAGGGGCAAGATTTATTGCTCTTGATTCAAAAGCAGGTCGTTCAAATCCTTTTGAAAAAATAGCTAGATTCGCCTCTAAACCATCTAAATCAGTAGCCCAGATAGGCCCGTTAGCAGCAAATTGGTAAGGTGTAAACCAAGGGTATGATCTGAATAATGGATCAATTGTGAGAAACCTACCTAATCTTGGATTGTAGATACGGAACCCGTAATCATATTGGTTCCCTACCCCAGAAACTTCATCGTCTGATTCTTTGCCGTTAAAGCCATATCTATAGTTTCCAGCATTATAATTTCTATTGGGCATAATCTGCCCGTAGGGGTAATAATGCTGCCAGGTGAGCACATCGGCTTCTACCTCGTTATTTACGATGGTTTTGGCTATGCTGGCTCTTACGTTGCCCAAATGGTCGGTCAGTTCGTAAAAATAGCCGTTGTAGCCGCCCCCGCTGCTGTTGGCCGCATCGTAAACACCTACCCGGCCTTTGCCGTATACCGGGAACTGGGGTTTTACATTGCTCCAGCTGGTAGCCGGGTTTTTTTCAAAATTTCAAATAACTCCGATATCTCTTTGTGAGATTATTTTACATAAAAAGAAAAGCTAATAGATACAGTGTCATTTCCAACTGTTACTATGCCTTCAGCAATATTGAGTCCCTTTTTATAGTGAGAAGTTTCTAAACCATAAGAGGCTTTATTAATACCTCTCCTTTCTAATTTTAGAATACTATCAGCAATACTTACTACTGCTATATTTGATTTTTCATAATTGAAAGTCTTCACAGGGATAATTTCAGCTTGAAATACTTCACCAAAAGCAATAGTATCTCTATTTTCAAAAACAAATACTGAACTATTATAATCAATGATTGAATCTAATCTTTCGTTAATGATTTTTAACCTGTCAGCTAGATTGTTATTAGATGTATTTATGCCGAGTTTAGATTCAATTTCTTTAATATCTTGTAGTTCAAAACTATTATCACATTGGATGTTAAGTAGTGTTATTGCTATTAATATTATCAATTTTCTATTTAGGTGCATATCATTGTGTTTGGAGAGGTTTATTTTACATAAAACGAACAATTAAAATACAAAGAATCATCTTCAGACATAATATAACCATCAAATTTATTAGGGCCAATTTTGTAATTGCTAATATTAAAATCAAACAACCCTCTTGTTGATGATTTTTCTAATATGCTATTTTCATTTTCATATATGATTGCCTTCCCTTCATATCCAGCATTAAAAGTATGATGAATAACAGTAAAGGAAAAAGGTTTGCCATTATTAACAATTGTGTCATCATAATCGGTTACAAAAATCATTTGATTAAATTCATTTTTGCTTTCTAATTTTCTGATAATTCTATCCAAGCGATTAATAACACTATTACTGCCCAAACTGTCACTTGAGATAGATAGATGGTTTTCTATTAACAACAGCTTATTATCTATTTCTATAGTGTCTTCCTTGTTGGTTTTACAACATGTAAAAATCACGGAAATCATTATTACTATTATTTTTTTCATTGTGTATATAGAGATTGATTTGGTTTTAAAGTACCGTTTAAACTATCAATTTTTGATTTGCTAATAGTTTTAACTGTAAAAGATGTGCCTCCAGCATGATTTTCTTTAATAGTCAATGTAGTATCTTGCGTAGGTATTTGCGGCACCTCATTAGCTTCTTTCATGGCTTTACTGGCTGATTTGGTTATCCAGCTGTCTTTGGGTCCTGGGGGTCCAGGGGTTCTTGTAACATTTTTTTCCTTCTGATCGTAACTGTTTCCATGGTTTCCTGAAATTCGCTGAAATCAACCGCATCCACTACAGCCGGGGCTTTTCTACCCCCATCGTAAGTACCAGAGCCATAAACCGGGAAACCACCACCGCTTAATAAGCGCGCTAAAGCTCCCATAAATTTACCGCCTTGGTATGCCAGTTCATCCCAAAATGACCAGCTAACTACCGTTTCCTTCAGTATCATGCTAGTTGATATTTTCTTAAAAAACATTCCAAGGTCAAACAGTTCAGTATACAATTGTGGGGAAGGAAGAATACCAACAAACCCCCCATCCGGATCAATCCCGCTAATGGGGTTATTCCCCATACCTAAATACGGGCTTTGGAATTGGTAATAAGGGTCAATACTTGTCCAGCGGCCCAATCTTCCATCCCAGGTACGCAATTGAAAAAATTCGTGTTCTGTATTAGGTTCTCTATCCCTTTCCTGACCTTGAAAAGCAAAACGGTAAGCCCCCAAACTACCGGTAAAGTTTTGGTTGGGCATCACCATCCCGTAGGGATAGTAATGTTGCCAGCTCAATACATCAGCTTCAACTTCATTATTGACGATCTTTTTAGCGATAGTGGCTCTTACATTACCTATATGGTCCTTAAGTTCATAAAAATAACCGTTATAACCACCTCCTTCATTGTTAGCCAGGCTG
>JANQHO010000077.1 GCA_028277105.1 Owenweeksia sp.
TTGAGCAAGGTTCCGTTGTTATTACCTGTTTGGTCATCGAGAGTGGTAACAGAAGTGTTATTTCCTCCGGCAGTACCCTGGTTAAAATTGTAGTAGGCCACCAATCCGGGCTGATTGCCACATAGCTCATCATTCATATTTTGGACAATGTCTGCTTTACTTCGGGTGACATTCCAGATACGCACCTCGTCTATGGTACCGTGAAAATGCCTGCCTGAGCCGGTAAAATCACCTATGGTAAGATTGCCGTTTGCCGCATCCATAAAAGAAATAGTTTTAGCAAGAGAATCTGTTGCCACCCCATCTACATATATCCTCATGTAATTGCCGTCATAAGTCCCGGCTACGTGATGCCAGGTATTCAGGCTTAATACAGGTGCTGAACTGTTCAATTCATGCCATGATCCGTTTCCAATGTTGAAATTTAGCCTGCCTCCGTCACCACACCGGAGCATATAACCCGTACTGGGCGTCCAAATTTCTTTGTTAACGATATTGCCACCCCATATATTTAGCGCCCAGGAATCCACTTTGATCCAGGCTTCTATAGTGATGTTTGTTCCCGAAAGCTGAACGGAGGAATGATTGCCGCAGTCTATGCGGTCGTCAGTTCCGTCAAAAGAAAGAGCGTTTTGAGAATAAGCCTGGTTGGTTAAGATGAAAAGAAACAGGCCTGTAATGCAAAAAAGAGCATTTAAGGGAAGAATTTTAACAAGCATTTGGTTAAGGCTTTGAATTAGAAAAGATTAAAATTACAAAAAGTTAACTTTAAGTTAAAGATACCAATAGTTCTTCCCCTCTGTAAGACCAATTGAGTTTAAGTAATTTTCCATCCTCACGCGCTCTTCGGCAGGAGGATAAACTGCCAGAAGCAGTTTAAAATTTTTCAGATGCTCTATTTCACGATAGTGCTTTATCACCGGGCGGTCGGAAGGGATAGCTTGTTGAAGTGACATATGGGTAAATGGAATATTCCGGTCCTTCAAAATAGCCGTGGTTAAGCTGGTTTTTTTGCCTTTGCCCCATATGACGAGCTGATCGCTTTGGAGTTCGTACCGGATGAACTCATTTATTTTGAGTTCAAAAAAAGCGCGTTGGGCGTAATGGGTGGAATTCCTGGAAGTGCGGTCTGGGTGTTCCCGCCACAGTAAAGTAGTTTCAGGTATAGTTTTCACCGAAAAACCACTCTGGTACCAACGGAATACTAAATGATAGTCTTCCGGATATACAAGATCGTCAAAACAACTAGCTTGTATCAATTCATTTCTACGGGTCATCCAGTTGGGGGAAGCTATCACACATTCCCGGTAAATATTAGCCCAGTGCCGGTTTTCGAGCGCCAGCCCGTTCAGCCACTGTTGATAGCCGCGGTAGCCGTGGCTTATTTTTTTACTTGAAAAATATTTTACCAGGCCGGTTACAATGGTTTTAGGGGGGCTCTTTTCTAAAGCTTTAAGCATTTTTTGAAGCCGTTCTTCCGGCATCACATCATCGGCATCCATGCGGCTCAGGAAAATTCCTTTAGCTTTAGTTAATGCCAGTTGAAGGGCTGGAATAATTCCCTTTCCTGAGTTTGCATACAGCTGTATGCGTTTATCTTTTGTGGCATAGCTTTTCAAGAGGTTTACACTTTCATCTTCAGAATGATCGTCTACCACAATCAATTCCCAACCGGTAAAACTTTGGCTGTAAATGGATTCTAAACATTCTCCCAGAAAAGGAGCCGCATTTTTAACCGGCATTATAATAGAGAGCAGAGGATCTTCCTTTTTAGTGATTGACACCTATTTTTTGATGTTCTTTACATAATCCATAGCCTTTTCCGCTAAAGCCGGCCATTGTTCCGCGTGTTCAAAAGGAATTTGAACCCAGCCACCCATGAGACGGTTCCCCATGGGGTTAAAAAGAGGGCTTCCCGCCAGGCTTTTTAATACTTCTTCTTCCAGGGGCTTTTCCAGTTTAAATACCATGCAGTCTTTCCAAAACATGGCCAGGGCTTTGCCATTAGGCGCTTTCAGGCATTGAGCCCCGAACATTTTGCTCGCTTTGGCTTCAGGAAGGTTTTTACCAATGGAGTGATACAATTTTTCCGCTTCAGACATTTTTTATTTATCACAAGAACGACTGAAGATAGGAAAAAGGGACAGAAAAGCTTAGAGGTAAAGCTTTTATATTTGTTCATCATGTGGCCCAAATTACTCCGTTATAGCATTATATTAGGTATTGTAAGCTTTCTGATACAGGCTGTTTTTGAAAAGTATAAGCCGGATTCTGAAATGTTGATCCTGATAACAGCCTTTGCTTTTCTTTTTATTCTGTTGGGTTTTTGGATTGGTTACAGCTGGCGGGACAAAATTATTGTCAATTACCGCAAGCAACTTTATTTCTCAAAACTGTCAGAAAGGGAAAGGGAAGTAGCCGAGCTTATACTCATGAACTTTTCTAACAAAGAAATTATCGCTGAACTCAATGTTGAGCATAGCACACTCAAAACCCACATTAACCAGATCTATAAAAAGTGCAGCACCAAAACCAGAAAGGAATTTAAAACGCTGTTTCTGCCTAATTAAATCATGCTTAGATATATACTGCGCTTTACCTTACTAATAGTTGTAATAAACTTCAGTTACAGCCTGATCCTCGACAAATTTCGGAGCGAGAGCTTTTTACTGGCTGTACTGATGATATTGGTCATACCCATTGTTCTCTACTTTGCTTTTCGCGATCTGATGATCCATCGTTGGAATTATCGCTTGCCAATAGGGGGCGTATTGATTGCCGGTTTTAGCATTACACTCTTATCAGGGGTTTTATTAGCGACACTTCACTGGCTGGATCAAAATTTTTTTCACCTCTTCACTCCCAGAGCCCCTCTTTCATGGCCGTTACAGCTGTGGGCTTATGTTAAATGGTATTCCCTTTTTGCTTTAGGAAGTATTCCAGTAGCGTATGTTATTCTGCTTTTAAAACTCAGAAGAAAAAAATAAAGATCAGATAATCAGCACATTATTTGTCATTCAACCCTATTTCAACCCTTTCTTTAGCCATTTTCTCCATCCTTTCAGACTATTTTCAGCCAGCCAAGACATGGTTTTGACCCTCTGTTTCTGCTCTAAATCAAAAAACGTTTTACAATGAAAAAACAAGTATTCCTCACCCTTGCTTCAGCGTTGGCTTTTTTCGGGCTGCAAGCTCAGATGTTTTATACCCCAGCTGTTAGTACAAAGGCTTACAGCCAGCTGACTAACGGGGTAAAACTCAACGCTATTCCCGGTTTTCCTAACACTTATTGGTACAACCCTCAACAAGCCTGGACTTTTTATGGTGAACAAACAGATGATGATACTTTACTTATTGGCAACGGTGGTTTTATCATTACTACCGGTCCTCAGTTTTCCATGGCTTTTGATCCTTTTCTTGCGGAGCTAACACCTAAAACTGGCGGTAATTCGGGAGTTTATTACGAATACGACCAAAGCAGCACTCCCAAACGTTTGTCTTTCGAATGGCGGGATATGTTATTGGAAGGAAACCCGGGCACTGATTTCGTAAACTTCAAAGTAAATCTGTATTCCGATCAAGTGGTAGAATTTCATTACGGTTCTTCTGTGGTAAGCAACGATTCGGCCTTTCGCGGCCAACAGGGGCCACAGGTTATCTACACTCTTCTGAGCAGGGATTTTACCGTGGCTTATGAATTCCATTCTTTGACAGGAGATCCGGCCAGCCCGACATTTTTCACCTCTCCTTCTTCTGATGCTCTTAATGATGTACCAGCCAATGGTACTGTATACCGTTTTGAACCTTTTAACCTTTCAGAAGGGGGCAAAGAAATGTCGTCTTTTGAAATTTATCCCAATCCTGTCCAGGACTTTATCAATGTAAAAGGCAGCCCCACAGGCAAGCTGGAGGCCTATAATTTAAGCGGGGTTCTACTCAATACTTTTGAAATAGAGGAAGGAAGGGCTGATGTAAGCGATCTTAAAAGCGGGGTTTACCTCTTGCGTTTTACCGGCAATGATCAATCAAACAATAGTTGTATCAAGATCGTGAAAGAATGATCATATGGTGTGGTAATAAAAAGAAGTCCCACGATATCGTGGGACTTTGATTTTTAAGAGGTTTAGGAATTTAGCGCCTGTTGTAGTGCAAAAGCATTATTTTACCGCTTGTAAATAAACAAGCTGTGAAACTATCTTTAATTGTTGTCCTGTTTACGATAATATTGAAGTTAAATGCCCAAAGCTGGCAGGTAAGCGAAATGTCGCCTCTGCCAGAGCCCATTTCCAATAATGCGCTAACGGCAGCCACAGTTAATGGTATTCCTTACGTTTATTCCTTTGGAGGTATAGATTCTACCAAAACCTCAGCGGGTATTCATTTGCGTTCCTACCGTTATAACACTCAAAGCAATAGCTGGAGCAGTATAGCGGCCTTGCCAGATACTATGGGAAAAATAGCAGCTGCCGCCAGTACGGTTAAGAACAGGGTCTACATTATTGGCGGTTATTATGTCTTTCCCAACGGCAGTGAACGATCTTCGGACCACGTTCATCGTTATGATCCGGAAACCAATACTTACCTGAGTGACGGTGCTTCCATACCTGTCTCCATCGATGACCAGGTGCAGGCGGTGTGGCGCGACAGTCTGATCTACGTGATCACCGGCTGGAGTGATTTCGGCAATGTTTCCAACGTGCAGATCTACAACCCGGCTTCAGACAGCTGGTCGACAGGAACCCCGGTACCGCCTTTTAATAACTATCGTTCTTTTGGCTCTTCAGGGGTGATCAAAGGGGATACTATTTTTTATTTTGGCGGGGCCAGCTCCAATGGCCCGCAGAATTTTCCGATACAGAATGCCTTGCGGATTGGTACGATTGACCCCAATAATCCTACCCAGATCAGTTGGCAGGATACCATTTTGAACAACGGCTTAACGGGCTACCGCATGGCTGCTACCGCAGCCGGTAATTATTTGCACTGGATAGGAGGCTCCGGCCAAACTTATAACTACAACGGTTTGGCCTATGCTACCGGGCAGGGGGTGCCACCTAACAACCGCAATTTGTATGTAAGAGCTGA
>JANQHO010000101.1 GCA_028277105.1 Owenweeksia sp.
GGGGTCGGGCAGTTTTCCTACCAGAATATCGCGGCAATCGTCTATTTTTTTGCGGGTATCCTTATCCAGCATTCTTTCTGTTGTTCAGTTGGTCTTTCAGTTGCCGCCCTTTGGAGGTAAGGCGGTACTTCTGGTTTTTGCTCGTGGGTTTATCGGGCAGGGTTCTTTCCACCCACTGCCCGGCCAGGGCCGGATTCAGGTATTTTCCGGCAAAATGGCCGCGGTGGGTCAATTCTAGCCTGGCCATTATTTCTTCGCGGCTCATGGCTTCTTCTATGATCCACACCAGACGGTGGGCCGGGTTTTCAATACCCTGCAGCCACCGGGCATCCTGTGCAGTATCCTGTACGGTATCCTGTGCAGTATCCTGTACGGTAGCAGCCGAAGGCCGCCAGAGGGTTACCTTAAAGCCTTCTTCCAGGGAAAATACGGGGGTGTTCAGCTGCCGTTCTCTGGCAAGTTCTAAAATTTCCATGATGCCTGTGCCATAGCGTTCAATATCACCAGTGAGAAAGAGGCAGCCCGCCAGTAAGGGATTGTGCGGGAAGGAGCCGTGGGGCCTGGTGATCTTGTCCAGATCCAGCTCGGGCGGCAATGACCCGGGGTTGGTTATCTCAACCGGGTTGCTGAATACGGAAAGCTGTATACTTCCCTTGCTTTGATAATCGCGGTGGGCAACGGCATTGATAACAGCCTCGGCCACGGCCCGCCTGGGGATCTCGTAAACGGTTTCCACGCGGTTGCTCTTGTCGCGGGTTCCGGTAGACAAACTCAGCTTGGAAAGCACAAAGTCGGTGGCCTCCTGTGCCATTTCAAAAGCGGTACCTCCAAATTCCTTGTAGTCCGGTATAGGTTTCTGGATGTGCAAACCGTGAAAATGGGCACATTTTACCGTAGCGGTGGGGAAAAAACGCTGGGGGTTATCGCTAAAGGCCAGCAGGGCGCTATTGGTAAGCTGGTTGTTCCTGAACATATTTAAATGCTTTAAAACCTGCTTGGGAGTGGCTGTTTCCCTGAGGGGAAAACCTCTCTTTTCCCTGGCCAGCAGCACAAATTCGCGGATCTTTTCAGGAGAAATATCTTTGAGGGTAGCCTGCGGGTTCAGGCTTTCATCAAAGTTGTGGCTTTCTATTTTGCCCGTTTGTTTCAGATAACGCACCGAGGTATGGTATACTTCTTTTTTTAGCTGGGCAAAATTGGAAAATCTTTTCCGGGAGATTTCCCGGCTCACTTTATCGATCAAGGCCTTTTCTTTAGGATGCCTCTCCAGGCTATTGTTTCCTTTAATGAAAACCCAGCGGTTAACGCCTTTGGCTTTGGCCTGCTCGTATTCCCGTTCGGTTGGCGAAATGCCCTTCCGGTCTTCATAGCCATATTCTGTGCCCAGCAAACCGATGTAAATATCTGATTTTTTTACCTCCCCGAGGTAAACAGCATCAGGTGAATGATCCGTAGCGGGGGTTTCTTCAAAGAGGAAAACTTCAAAAAAGCTGCCGAGTAAAACATCTTCCCGTAAAAATTTGGCCAGGGCTTTTCTCTCCTGGGCAAATTCCCCTTGTACGCTGCTGATAAAAACCTTCAATTTGTTCATCGGCCTAGGCAGCAAACTTGTCTAAATTCACATAATCGTTAATGTAAACCGGAATAACCTGGCGGTATTTGCTTGAAACGGCCTTGAACTGGGCAATGGTTAAGGTGGGATGGGTTTGCAGGGCGTGAAAATCTTTGGCTTCTATGATCTTGCGGATGTCCTGGTCTACGATGTAGGCTTTAAAGAAATACTTCAGGGCTCTTACATTCACGTCTTCTTCAGGCGGGTAAATGGAGATGAACTTGTCAAATTCTTCTTCCAGCAATTCGTTTTTGGATTTGAATTTGGGAATGATGCCAAAAATCTTTTCGATCACTTCGCGGATGCTGACCTTGCGGTCAATTTTGGCGGCTTTCCGCAATTTTTCCAGATTGAAATACTCTTCCGGTTTGTCGAATATTTCCCCTTGGATGTGGCTTAGTACATACTCCCAATTGCCCAGTTCCACATTTTTTTTGATGATGTTATCCATCTTAATCCGGTCTTCAAACTTTTTAAAAAGCTCCCGGTCTATCCGCATTCCTTCGTAACCAACCTGTTCTTCGACCATGCTCAGCAAAGGATCGGGACTGTAATTAGTGTATTGGTCCAGGTCAATTCCACCGCCACCGCCCTCACCGTTACCCCGGGCCTGGGGCAATTTCAGTTTTTCATCATAGTCGAATTTCTCTTCAAAATATTTGCAGTTGGCAAAAAAATCAAAGAGCTTAAACAGCTCTTTTTCGCTCCTTTGGGTTTCATCTTCTCCCAACTCGTTCCTGTAAGTGAATTCAAAAGTATGCTTACGGGTGCCCCTGCCCTTGATCTGTACAAAATCGGCCGGGCTGAATATGGGACGCATCATGCCAATGTTCAGCAGGTCAGGGCAGTCATAACCGGTAGTCATCATACCCACCGTAACGCAAACCCTGGTTTTACTGGAATGGTAACCTTCCAGCCAGCTGGTTTTTCCGTTTAAGTTGTTATTGGTAAAATTGATGGTCATTTGCTGGGCCTCTCCCACCTGGGAAGTTACCTGAACAGCAAAATCGGAATGGTATTTACCGGGAAAAAGCTGTTCGGCAAATTCGTTCAGGATCTCTGTGAGTTTTCTCGCGTGGTTTTGACTTACCGCAAAAATGATGGTTTTGCCAATTTCACGGGTAATGGGGTCGCGTAAAGCATTGTCCAGAAAAGTTTGACAAAATACTCTATTGGTCTTTTCCGAAAAGAATTTCTTTTCAAAATCGCGGGAAACAAAGGTTTCGGTTTCTTCGCCTTCATCGGTTTGCACGGCCACGGCATAGCCTTCATCAGAAAGCAATTGGGTAGTGATCTCTGTCCGGGCATCCAGCACTTTGGGATTGATCAGGTAGCCATCTCTTACTCCATCTAAAAGGGAATATCTAAAAGTAGGGTTTCCGCCATCACAGCCAAAAGTAGAATAAGTGTCGCGCAGCATCCTGCGCTCTATCTCTCTCGGATCATTTTCGTTGACTTTATCCAGGCTAACTCCTTTGAGGTAATCCTTTGGAGTTGCCGTAAGGCCCAGTTTATATCCGTAAAAGTACTCAAACACGGCCCTGGCGTTCCCGGATATAGAGCGGTGTGCTTCATCGGATATCAATAAGTCAAAATCAGCAGGCGAAAACCTGTATCGGTACTTGTCGTTGTGCATCAACGACTGAATGGTGGTTACCACTATATCGGCTTGCCGCCAATCGCTTTTGTGCTCTTTGTAAATAAAAGTACTGTAATCGGGCTTTAGGTAGTTGGTAAAGGCCTTCCAGGCCTGATCTTCCAATTCGAGCCTATCTACCAGAAACAAAACCCGCCTGGCGTTTTCCGTTCTGAGAAACAAGCGGATCACGGCAGCAGAGGTGAGGGTTTTACCGGTGCCGGTAGCCATTTCAAAAAGAAAGCGGTCTTGGCCTTGGGCCACGGCCTTTTGCAGGTGCTGAATAGCGTCAGACTGATAATACCTGAGAAATCTCAGCCCGTTGGTCCAAATGAAGTCTTTGCTGGCCTCAATGCTGCCGTTCCACCCGGGCCTTTTAGCATAATCGGGCATTTGCACGGTTGCTATATAATCACGGGATACCACTTCATTAACCAAAGCGTTCCGGTTGGGCTTCCATTCTTTTATAGCACCTATTTCTGCTGGCGAAGGGAATTTATAAATGGGCCTGGGGTTGCCCTTTGTTGTATCCCAGAAGTAATGAACTATTCCGTTTGAAAGTATAATATATTGTGCATGGACATTTTTAGCATATTTTCTGGCCTGTTCTTTTGCCACTAAAGGATGCAGACTTTCTTTTTTGGCTTCGAGTACACAAATTGGCTTGTTATCAGAGTCAACCAAAAGGAAGTCGAGCGATCCGTTCTTTACATTTTCGTAGTCATTACCCCATGTATCAACTTCATTTTGAGTGACTTTCACATAATTTTCCAGCAGAATATTGGCCGGGCCATTCTCATCATCAAAAAATCGCCAGCCCGCTTCTTCCAAAAGTTTGTTGATCTTTATACGGGCATGAGCTTCATTTTTCATTCTTCTTTTCCTTATTGGTTGGCATGGTTAAATCAAAGCTCTTAAGGCAGTAAACACCTTACTCACAATTTACTACAAAATTAAGCTTAAAAAAGACCACTAAAAATAAGCCATTTACCTATAGCATAAAACGCCAGGGTTAGGGTGAAAATGTTTGTAGCCAAAGGGTTAAAAACAGGGATCAGGCTTTACCTTTCCTCTTCAAAAAACCATACACCAAACTATAGATCATAAAGAAGCTGCCCATAAACAAACTGAGGCGGCTGAACAGGTCCCCGGTTTGGGCGTAGTAGGTCAGTTCGTTATTGGCCTTGATCTTAGCGCGGATCACAGCATCTTGCTTATAATCCTGTCGCTGGAAGACATCGCCCCGCTGGTTGATAAAACAACTGATACCGGTATTGGCCGAGCGGGTCACGCTTCTGCGGTTTTCAATGGCCCGCAGGCGGGAATAGTGCATGTGCTGGATGTGCCCTGGGGTATTGCCCCACCAGTCATCATTGGTGATCACAAAGAGCAGGTTGGCCCCTTGGCGCACGTATTCCGAGGTATACTCCCCAAAATCCGATTCCCAACAGATGAGGGGAGCTACAGAAAATTTGCCGTCAACCGTGGTGAAAACCTCCCTTTCTTCCTGGGTGCCCAGGGTGCCGGAAATACCACCAAGGTCTTTTACAATGTCGCCCAATAGCGGTTTGATGATCCAGCTCAGCGGCATCATTTCCACGCCCACCACCAGTTTGGATTTGTGGTAGATCTGGATGGAATCGGCCTGGCTAAGAAAAAGCCCGCTGTTAAAAGCATCGTAATAACCGCTGCCGTTGCGCAAAGGGCGGGCGGTAGGAGGGGGGGCGCTTTCGTAATATTTAAGAGTGGTAGCGCCTACCACTATATTGAGTTGAGGGTAGAGACCGGTAAATTTTTTCAACAGCTTGATACTGGGCATATAAGGAAGCTGCTTTTCATAAATGCCGTCTGGCAGCAGGGTTTCCGGCCCGGCCAGAAAATCTACCGAATCATCCAGCATAGGGGTGGCCAGGCGGGTGAACTTGTGCAGCTGTTCTATTTCGGAAAGTTCAAATTTTTCGGTATAAGCATCCAGGTTGGGCTGTACGGCTACTACATCGGCTGTTTCGCCTTTATCCTCGTAGTTGAGGTAGCGTATATAAGACAATAGTATTGGCAGGCCGACAAACAAGAGTAGGACTAATGTACTTTGCCCAATGAGAGGTCTCAACTGACGGTGTTTTAGATAAGCCGTCAGTACCCAGAAAAGCAAAAGGTTAACTGCCCACACCCAAAGACTGCCACCAAATACCCCAGTGTACTCATACCATTGTATCCACTCTACCCTTTCGGCAAAACCGTTGCCCAGGGTAAGCCAGGGAAAGCTGAAATCCCAGTCTTTGTGCAGGGTTTCAAAGCAGATCCAAACAAAGGGGATGGCTATATAAGCTCTTTGGTTGCCCAGCCTTTTTTTGATGAAACGGAAGATCACCATTACCAGTGTCATCAACACCCCATTGAGTAAAACGGTGGTCATTACCCCACTCCAATGAGCGTTGACCAACCACCAGGTACCGAGAAAATTCCAGGTACCAAAGGCCAGCCAACAATACCAGAACCATTGACGCCCGGCTTTTTTTTTGCCCGAAAGGCTGAGTTCGCGCTCCAGAAAAAGAAGGGGAAGAAAGGCCACAAAAAGCAAGGGAGTAAGGCCGTTTTCCGGCCAGCTGATCCACAGGAATAGAGAAGTAAGGAGGGCTAAAGCTGATCTTCTAAGCATCAAAGGCGTTTGAAGTCGGCAAAGTTAAATTTCAGAGAGAAAATATTAGAATACAGGGCAGCCGAAGCATCGCCTATATCGGTCAAAGCATAATCAATGGACAAGCCCCGGTATTTAAAACCAAGCCCCAGGTTGGGTTGTACGGCATAGGTTATATCTCCGTTAAATTCGCGCAGGCGCTGTACATTGCCAACCCCTCCGCGTAGAAATACAAATTTGCGATAGCCCAGTTCAAAGCCAAAACCGGGGTCGATATTACCGAAATTGGCTGATACCAGGGTATTGCGCTGGCCGTCAAAGGTAATGTCCATGTTCAATTCGGTATGCAGGCTGTATTTTTCATTGAGTTGAAAAGAGCGGCCTACTCCCAGCAAGAGGCGTGGAATAGTCAACTCCAGGTTTTCGGTGGGAAGTTCATTGCCGGTCTGTTGAAAAACACCACTCAGTTTGTCGTCATTGATATTCCAGGCATTAAAAGTGGAGGTAACATCACGCAGGGTAGCGCCAAACTGCCACTTTTTAATGGAATACTGCATACCGGCATCAAAGCCGAAGCCGATGGAACTGGCAAAATCCCCGATCTGGCGGTAGATGATCTTGATATTTCCCCCGTAACTAAGGTTAGCCACGGTTTTTGATCTGCGGGCATAAGAACCGATCAGGGCATAGTCGGCTGCCGAAAACCTGCGGATACGGTCGTAATCCACGTTCCCCTCATTGTCGATCAGTTCAGTGGTATCCAGGATATCGTCTACCCCAAAACGTATGACCGAAATACCCGCCACGCTGGTAGCATCTACAGGCATGGCAAAGGCCAGATAATCGTATTGCGCTATGCTGGCAAAATACTCGGAGTGCATGGCTGCGGCCTGCCACGATTTGGTAATTCCGGTTAAACCGGCCGGGTTCCAGTAACCTGCCGTTACATCATTAGTGCTGGCAATAACGGAATTGGACATGGCCAGGGCTCGGGCATCAACCCCTATACTCAGAAAAGCGTTGGAATACTTCCTGCCCTGACCCGTTAATAGAATGGGAACCAACAGCAGGAGAACAAAAAATCTATTCAAGGTTTTTTAATCTTTAACGGCAAATAAAATCAAAAATCACGCAATAAAAACTTCATATTTATACTAATATTGCCTTATCAGTAATATTAAGTCTTGAAAAGTTTACTGCCTAATTTACTCACTCTTTCCAATTTAGCCTGTGGTTTACTGGCTGTCATAGCCATTTTTTCGAGCGATTACAGGCTGGCAGCCTGGTTGGTAGGAGTAGCGCTGGTGCTGGATTTCCTGGATGGCTTTACCGCTCGTTTGTTGAAGGTACATTCGGAAATAGGCAAGCAGTTAGACAGCCTGGCCGATCTGGTAACCTTTGGGGTTGCCCCGGGTTTTTTGTTGTACCGTCTTTTTAAGATGTCGTACCTGAGTGGCGAACCAGTACCCGGTTTTTTGCCGTTTATCGCTTTATTAATTCCTGTTTTTTCTGCTTTGCGGCTGGCCAAATTCAATGTTGATACCCGCCAAAAGGATTATTTTATCGGTTTGCCGACACCTGCCTCGGCTATCCTGATCTTTTCCCTGGGGTTGTGGGGATTTTATACGGATAATGAAACCACCCGTGGCATTATACTGCACCCTTTTTTACTCACCCTTTTAACAATAGCCACTTCGGCCTTGCTGGTAGCTGAGCTGCCGTTGATGTCGCTCAAGCTGCGAAATTTGAACTGGCGCGAGAACAGGGGTGTTTTTATTTTGCTGTTTTTAATAGGATTGGCTTTATTTTTCCTGCGCTTCAGAGCATTGGCTATTATCATACCTTTGTACCTTCTTTTATCATTGATCTATAAACCGACCCGTAAATGACATTCAGAGCAGAAATCAATGTAATGCCGCATAAGGCTTTGTTAGACCCGCAGGGAAAAGCCGTTAGCAATAGCATGAAAAATATAGGCTTGCCTGAAATAGGCAGCGTGCGAATTGGCAAGCATATTACCCTGGAAATAGAGGCTGATGATAAAACCGAGGCCGAAAAAAAAGTGGAGGAAGCTTGCAAGAAGCTTTTAGCCAATCCCATTACGGAGGGCTATGAGTTTGAAATCTTCAAAAATTAACATTGGAATATCAATCTTAGTTATTATCTTTAGACCATTCAGGATTGAGGTTTTTAATCGGAACTGTAGTCCCCGTTTTTCTGTAACATAGAAGAAGAGCGGGGACTTTTTTTGGTATAAAAGAAAAAACCCCACACTGAAAAGTGCAGGGTTTTACGGGCAAAAGGAACAATGTAACTTGTTGTTTTACATATGCACATGCTTGGTAATGCTCGCAACAGCTTCATTACCTGAATGGTCAGACGCTTTGATCTTCAGTTCAAAATCGGTATGCATAATACCTGTGGGAATTACCACGGATGTATCAATAGTAAGGGACTGACTGTGCTCGTGCATATGCATGTGGAATACTTCCTGATTAGCCGAGACATTATATACTTCCACTTCTACTTCGTGTAATTCGTCATTTTCAGTTATAGCCGCCTGTATAGGCATAGTTTCACCGCTGTGGTACATTTTTACAGAATCGGGTTGTGGCATAGTAATAACTATAACAGGGGCTATTTTGTCCGTTTGCGGATCATCGTTGTTATCATCATCATCTTTGCTGCAGGCTGTAAAAGCAAAAGCTAAAAGACTTAAAATTAAAATTGGATTTTTCATTTTTTTATAGGGTTTATTGTTTTAGAATAAATAATTAATTGAGGTTAAAAATTGAGGGCCGGGTGCATAAGTAGTCAATCCCTCATTGTAAAAGTCGACTCCTCCTTTAACTGTTATCATCCAGTCAGCGTTTATCAGGCTGACTCCGGTAATTACATAAGCGGCATTACTTCCGGTATTGTATTGGTAATACCCGCGGGAGTTGACATCCCGTTCAAAACGCTCATAAGAAAAGCCGAGAATAGGGATCAGGGCAAACTCACTTTCCTGCCGGTTGATCTTATAGCCCAGGTTCACTTCATTGATCAGTTGATTCCCGAATTTGTAGGCATACCCATTCAAAGTATTTACCCTGTAAAGGGATGAAACGGCCAGTATCCATTTTTCAGCCGACCATTGATAGCGCAAACCAGCTTGATAGTCCCAGCTTCCAGTACCCACCTGAAAATTTTGAGCGAGTAAGCTGCCCTCCCGGTCAATGAAACGCCCGGTAGGCAAATTCAAGCCTACACTGAGCTGTAGCTGGTGGGTGTTTTTTTCACTAATGTGATCCAATAAAAGGTATTTGACCTCTACCGTAGCATCGGCCAGGCCATTCAGGGGCTGGCTTTGTTCGTTGCTAACATTGCTTTCGGCAAATACATAGGGCAAACTGGCTTTCAGTTGCCAGCGGTCGTTAAGGCTGTACAAAAAAGTAGCTTGCCACTGATGATACCGGTCTGCAGTGTTGTTGGTACTAAACTGTCTGAAGCTGTAATTGATGCCTGCGTAGTGTTGGTTGGTAACTATCCAGTTTCCCAAACCCAAACCCATGCCGGCACATCCGCAGGCATCACAGGCTTTACCCGGCAGATTACCCAACAAGAGTAATGCTGCCAATATATAATTTCTCATGAATTTTTTGATATCAGTTTAACAATAGGGAATTGCTAGCTGATCATGCGGGGAGGAGGGGTAGGCAAGTCGATGAAATAATCGGGGGTAAATCGTTCTTTAAAGCTATTGAATTCGGCAGTAGCAGTTTTGCCGGTGAATATATCTGACTCATTGAGAAGGTGAGAGATATACCAGTCCAGGCTTTCAAAGGTGGGCAAAACGGGCTTGGCCGGTTTTTCACTGTCGTTATCCAGGTTCAGCGTTTTAGCCAGTTGACAGGTTCCTTTACACTGAAGCTCAGGTTTGTCTTTGTTTTCGCATAATTCTGTTACGTAAGTATGATAGTTGGACGCATAATGCAACATGGGTACCAGCGGCTTGCTTATTGTAAAGAGATAAAGAGCTGCCAGTAGAAAAGAAACGCTATATTTCAGGCGAAGCGAAATCATTAGCTACAAAGTTACAACTCAAAACGAATAATACCCTTAAAAATTGACAAATGAATTTCCTGGCTCATTTATATCTGTCTGATAATGATGATGATCTGCTGATCGGCAACTTTATAGCCGATTCCGTGAGAAGCTCAGAATGGGGAAGTTATCAACCCCAAGTAGTGAAGGGTATCAAGCTTCACCACAAAATTGACTCTTTTACCGACAGCCATGCTACAGTAGAAAGGAGTAAAGAACGCATACGCCAAAGTCAGGGAAAGTACAGTCCGGTGGTAGTAGACATTTTTTACGATCATTTTTTATCGCATAACTTTTCACAATACAGCAATGTAAAAGTGGAGGATTTTGCGAGGCAGTGCTATGGTCTGTTTAGGCGTAGGTTTGATGAACTTCCCTTGAGGGTACAAAATATGCTACCCTACATGATCAGGGGGAACTGGCTGGTGAATTACGGCAACCGCCAGGGTATGGAAAGGGTTTTTAACGGTATGTCAAACAGAGCTTCCTTTGCAAACGGTATGCAAAAAGCCACCGAAGAGCTGTTTCTTTACTACGAGGAATTTCAGCGGGATTTTGAAGAATATTTTCCTGAGCTTCAGGATTACGTCAAAGGAGAGGTCGATAAAATATCTGACTGACTCTTTTGCTGCAGGTTAAAATAAAAAATCCTGCTTTAAGCAGGATTTTTAAAGGACTTATATATGAAAATATCAATGTTATTCTTTTGAATCTTCTTTGTGACCTATCATGCGATAAGCCAGTTTGGAATTAACGCGCTCCAAACCAACCAATGTAAGCCAGTAGCCTACAAAAAGGGCCAGAAAGATCAACATGCTGAAACCCATCCCAAAAATGAATACAAAAACGAAAAAACCGAGTAACTTGGTAAACATTCTTTCTTATTTTGGCTGCTAAGTTAAGGCAAAATAGCTTTCGGCCATATAATTTTTTGAGGCTTATGAACAAAGGAAAAAAACCGATGATCTTTATAACTTCTGTCATTTGTGCCTTGCTATTTATCGGCTTGGCTATCCCTATGGTACAGAAAAAAATTGAACCCAACTATACTTATGGGGTACGTATAGATGAAGCCCTCAGCTCTAAAGAGGCCTGGTACGAAATAAACTACTATGGAGGTTGGGCCATGATCGTTTCCAGTATTATAATGCTGGTAGCTAATATCATTCTGTATATTACGGGTAAAAGGTTGAGCGATATGGCCTATACCGGTATTTTTGTGGCCATATTGCTGGTATGCGTTTTAACTTCCAGCTATATAACTTCAGTTTATGCAAGTCAAATAACCCAATAGATACATGGATTACAGAATAGAAAAAGATACTATAGGTGAAGTAAAAGTTCCGGCTGATAAATACTGGGGAGCCCAAACTGAACGCAGCCGCAACAATTTTAGAATAGGCCCGGAAGCCAGTATGCCGCTGGAGGTTATTTACGGTTTTGCTTACCTGAAAAAGGCAGCTGCCCACACCAATAATCAGTTAGGGGTTTTATCCGATGAAAAAAAAGAACTGATCTCACAGGTATGTGATGAAATACTGGATGGAAAGCACGATGATCAGTTTCCGCTGGTGGTATGGCAAACCGGCTCAGGAACCCAAAGCAATATGAATTGCAATGAGGTTATTGCCAACCGCGCTCATGTATTGAAAGGAAATAAACTGGGCGAAAGCGAGCGTTTGGTTCATCCCAATGATGACGTTAACAAAAGCCAGTCATCCAACGATACCTTTCCTACCGGTATGCACATCGCTATTTATAAAATGATAGTGGAAAGTACTATTCCCGGGCTAGAAAAACTACGCGATACTCTTAGAGAAAAATCGGAAAAATATTGGGAAGTGGTAAAGATCGGCCGTACTCATCTGATGGACGCCACTCCACTCACTTTAGGCCAGGAATTCAGCGGTTACGCTTCACAGCTCGATCACGGGCTTAAAGCCTTGCGCAATACACTGGATCACCTGTCGGAACTGGCCCTGGGAGGTACGGCAGTAGGAACGGGTATCAATGCTCCCGAAGGTTATGCCGAACTGGTAGCTGAAAAAATAGCGGGATTTACCGGCCTGCCTTTTCGCTCGGCAGACAATAAATTTGAAGCTCTGGCTGCCCATGATGCCCTGGTGGAAACTCACGGAGCTTTAAAGCAACTGGCGGTTTCCCTTATGAAAATTGCCAATGATATACGTTTACTGGCTTCCGGTCCCCGCAGCGGTATAGGAGAGATTATTATTCCCGCTAACGAACCGGGTTCATCTATTATGCCAGGTAAAGTCAATCCTACCCAATGCGAAGCCATGACCATGGTTTGCGCCCAGGTTATGGGTAATGATACGGCCGTTTCAGTTGGTGGAAGCAATGGGCATTACGAATTGAATGTGTTCAAGCCTGTTATGGCTTATAATGTACTGCAGTCTGCCCGCCTTATCGGTGATGCTTGTGTGAGCTTTAATGATAATTGTGCTGTGGGTATTGAGCCTAAGCATGAAGTGATTAAGCGTCATCTTGACAACTCCTTGATGTTAGTAACAGCCCTTAATACTAAAATCGGTTACGAGAAAGCGGCCAAGATTGCTAAAACAGCCCATGAGAACGGCACAACCCTAAAGGAAGAAGCTATTAACCTTGGTTTTTTAACAGCCGAACAGTTTGATGAATGGGTAAGGCCAGAGGATATGGTGGGTAAACTTTAAGCACACTTGTTTTTCATGACGAGAATATGAGTAGTTACTTCTCCGTCTTTTTGAGAGGATGTATCCTGTTGCTGCTTTTTAAATCAGGCTTTGCTTCAGCACAAGGGGACGATCGCTATTTGATCAATGCGGCTGTAACTACAGGCCAGATATTAAAGCATTCTGAAAGAATTTCTGAACTGGCAAAGTCAAATACCAACACTTTTATATTGGATTACGGTATAAGAACTAATCAATGGTTTGCCTGGGGTGAGGAATATGGTAATCCATATATAGGGCTGACTTTTTTTTACAATCCCTTTTCAGATCCGTCCCTGGATTTTGCCAGTGGGCTCATTGTCTTTTTTGAAAACAAGCTTCATCTATGGAAAAGCCCACTTTTTTTCAATTATCATCTAGGATCGGGTATAGTTTACGTCAACAATATTTTTGACGAAGAAACCAATAGTGAGAATGAGGCCATTAGTACTTATCTCAATCATGGCCTCAATGCAAGGATTGGCTTTGGATATGAATTTAGCTCCCAGTGGAGTATAAAAGTAGAATCCAGTTTACTGCATTTTTCCAATACCTCTGTATACAAACCCAACTATGGTATCAATATCATAAATCACTGTGCAGGTTTGAGCTATCGCTTTGGCGATAGTAGAAACGCGGTTACAAAAGAAGTAGCGCCCCGTGCCTCAGACGAATTTATCATCCTGTACAATGCGGGTACACGCCAGGTCGCCTATCAAGACCCATATGTTTTTGTGCACAACTTAAACCTTGAATACAATCGTCAGATTGCTTATATCCTTAATATAGGTTTAGGTTGGGCTATAATGGATGCAGGTATTTCCTACGAGTTCAAAAAGTTCCGCTCACCTGTTCAGATCCAAAACAATGAAAGTCTCAGCCGTATCAAAGCGATTAGCAGCGGCCCTTATATCAATCTTGAGTTTTTCTTTAACAGGCTTTCGGTTATCACACAAGGAGGCTTTTATTTGTTTCACCCACATCGTGATATTGTTAGAGACCCTGAGACATCGGTAGCGTATAATAATTTTATAAACAATCAGAATGAGTATTATGTGTTTGGTAGAATTGGCCTGCGTTACCGTTTTCCAGGCCATTTTTTCATAAACCTCAGCGGAAATACGCAAGTCTTTAAAATGCAACATTTAGAATTGGGAATAGGGACTTACTTTTAGCCTATGCAAAAAACACTTGTTTACATTATTTGCTTATGGACTTTTCTAGCTTGTAAAGAAGAGAGGAAGGTAGCAGATGTGATGATAAAAAACGCTCACATCTATACAATGGATACAGCTTTTAGCAAAGCTCAGGTTTTAGTTATTTCTGATGGAAAGATAGTAGAGGTAGGCAATGAAGAGCTAGAAGCTAACTGGAAAGCCTCAAAAGTTTTTGACCTGAATGGCGCCTTTGTTTATCCAGGTTTTATTGATGCCCACACTCATTTTTATCATTACGGAATGGGTTTGAAAGAAGTAAACTTAGTAGGAACAGGATCATTTGATGAGGTATTGCAGCGCTTGGAAAGCTTTCAGAAAGTAAACCAAAGGGAATTTATTCATGGCAGAGGCTGGGATCAAAATGATTGGGAAATCAAAACCTTCCCCAATAAAGCCAAACTGGATTCCCTCTTTCCTGAAATCCCTGTTCTTTTGAAGCGAATTGACGGACATGCAGCCTTGGCTAATCAAGCAGCTTTGGATTATGCGGGAATTGACCTGGCAACTACAATAAATGGAGGTGTAATAGAGTCTGAAAATGGCGAGCTGACAGGGATATTGATTGATAATGCAGTAGGTCTGGTCAAAGTGCCTGAAATGAGCCGACAAGATAAAATAGATGCTTTATTGGAAGCTCAACAGAATTTGTTTGATGTGGGTTTAACCTCAGTGGTAGATGCAGGCTTAAACAGGCAGGAAATAGAGTTGATCGATAGTTTGCAGAGATCAGGTTTGTTAAAAATCAGGGTATACGCCATGGTTTCTGATTCTCCGGAAAACATGGACTATTATATGAAAAAGGGTCCTATAAAAACGAATCACTTGACAGTCAATAGTTTTAAATTTTATTTGGATGGAGCGCTGGGATCAAGAGGAGCTTTAATGTTAGAGCCTTATTCTGATGATACTGCCAATTATGGATTACTTCTGGGAGAAATCTCTCATTTTAAAGAAGCGGCCAAGAAGCTTTCAGAAGCAGGGTGGCAGATGTGTACTCATGCCATAGGCGATTCGGCTAATCGATTAGCTTTATCTATTTACAGGGATGCGTTGCATGAAAAAGAAGATCACCGTTGGCGGATTGAACATGCCCAGATTGTTCAGCAAAACGATATTGAGCGTTTTGGGAAGTTGGGTGTGATCCCTTCTGTACAGCCTACACATGCTACATCTGATATGTATTGGGCCGAAGAAAGACTGGGTGGTCACCGGATGAATCAGGCTTATCCTTATCAAAGCCTTTTACAAAGTGCTGACTTACTGGCGCTGGGAACAGATTTCCCGGTAGAAGATATTGATCCTTTAAAAACATTCTATGCTGCGGTTTTTCGCCAGGATGATGAACATTTTCCCCCAAACGGATTTATATCAGAAGAGAAGTTAAGCCGGCAAGCGGCATTAAAAGGAATGACTATTTGGGCGGCCTATGCCAATTTTGAAGAAGAGCAAAAGGGAAGTATAGAGGCTGGCAAATGGGCAGATATTACCGTACTGGATACCGATTTAATGCAGGCTGGGCAAGACGATATTTTGAAAGCTGAGGTGATAGTCACTTTCCTGGCTGGGCAAAAAGTAAATACTCGTTGATCAGCCTTATAATTTAGCTGATTTCAATTATATTAGACCATACAAAAAGTGTAGATTATGAGTAGTACATCCGTCTCAAGGTTGTTTGATATCCCCCGTCATCAGTTAAAGAATAATCCTTTATCGGATAGTCTCACTACTAAAGTAAATGGCGAATGGAAAAGGGTTTCTACAGCAGAGTTTGTTTCTGAATCAGACAAATTCGCCCGGGCCCTGATCGAGATGGGAGTACAACCCCAGGATAAAATAGCCCTTATATCATCGACCAACCGTTATGAGTGGAACGTTGCCGACATTGGTATTTTACAAGCAGGTGCTGTTAATGTGCCGGTTTACCCTTCAATTTCCAGGGAAGACTATGCTTATATCTTTAACGATTGTAAAGTTAAATACTGTTTTGTGTCAGATATTGAGCTGTACCAAAAAGTGAATGATATTATTGATAAGGTAGACAGCCTGCAAGAGATCTACATTTTTGAAGAAGAGGAGGGGATCAAAAACTGGCGCGAAGTACTTAAGCTGGGAGAAGATACCCAACACCAGGAGGAAATGGAAAGGCGCATGGCCGGTGTTGGTAAGCACGACCTGGCAACCTTGATCTATACCTCAGGTACTACCGGAACCCCTAAAGGTGTGATGTTATCCCACAACAACCTGGTGAGTAATGTACTCGATTGCCAAAGCCGGATTCCTGTGGTATCGGGCGTAAAAGCTCTTAGTTTTTTGCCAGTGTGCCATGTCTTTGAAAGAATGCTCACATATCTGTATATATACAATGGTATCTCTATCTATTTTGCTGAGTCTATCGACAAGATAGGGGATAACATCAGGGAAGTGAAACCTGAAATTTTCGCTGCTGTGCCCCGCTTACTGGAGAAAGTTTACGACCGGATAGTGACTAAAGGAGCAGAACTTACCGGAATAAAAAAGAGCTTGTTCTTTTGGGCAGTAGAGTTGGGTGAAAAATTCGATCATCAGAAAAACAGTGGCTGGTATAATTTCAAGTTGGGGATTGCCCGTAAACTCATTTTCAGTAAATGGCAAGAAGGGCTGGGAGGAAACGTGAGAGCTATCGTATCTGGCGGGGCAGCCCTTAATCCTCGTTTGAACCGCGTCTTTTCGGCAGCGGGATTTAACATACAGGAAGGTTACGGTTTAACGGAAACCTCCCCTGTCATAGCCGTTAATGGCCCCGATCCCGACCGCAAACGAATAGGCACGGTGGGTAAACCTATCTACAATGTAGAAGTAAAAATAGCCGATGACGGAGAAATTCTCTGCAAAGGACCAAATGTTATGCTGGGTTATTACGAAAAACCGGAAAAAACAGCTGAGGTGATAGATGAGGAAGGCTGGTTCCATACCGGGGATATAGGAGAGATGGTGGAAGGGAAATTTCTCAAGATCACCGATCGGAAAAAAGAGATATTTAAGACTTCGGGAGGAAAGTATGTTGCTCCCCAGATCATGGAAAATAAATATAAAGAGTCTCGCTTTGTAGAACAGATCATGGTAGTAGGAGAAGGAGAGAGACACCCTGCTGCCTTAATTCAGCCCGATTTTGAGTTTTTGAAATCCTGGTGCGAGCGCAAAAATATTCCCTATACCACGAATGAGGAAATGGTAAAAAATGAACAGATAATGGAAAGAGTGATGCAAGATATAGAAGAAAAAAATGTCGGTTTTGGCAAGTGGGAACAAGTAAAGAAAGTTGAACTGACCCCTGATGTGTGGAGTGTGGATGCCGGTCATCTTACCCCCAAACTCAGCCTCAAACGAAGAAATATAATCAAAATGTACCGAGACCTGTATGACAAGATTTACCGGGAGTAGGTTTGCTGTTAGCCTTATCCTTTTATCCGCCTGTTTAACCTTCAGTAATGCCCAGAGTAAAAAAGAACTGCAACAAAAGATCAGCGACCTTACCTCCAAGGTAGATCGATTAAAGCTTAGCCTTAATCAGGCAATTGAGCAAGCTGAAAAAGAAAATGTCCGCAATAAGGGTATAATAGATAGTCTTAGTAATATCAACCTGGCCTTAATCCACAAAGTTGAATTACTATCAGATGAATTAGAGCTAAACAAAAACCAACAAAAACTATCCGCTGCTAAGAAAAAGGAAAAGAAAATCCCCAAAAAAACTGTAACCAAAAAAGCCAGGGATATTAGTGTAGATGATAACGCTCTTGATTTTTGCCTGAGGCTTAAATCCTTTCAACCCATGTTTTCCGAAACAATTACGATGGAATATACCGTTACACCAGACTCTTCAGAGTTTGTTGGTTTATTAGAGCATAAGTATACCCCCGAATACGGTAAGCCCATATTTAGAAAACAAAAGGTAACCGGTACCATCAACATATCAGATGAATTGACGACTTTTAAAATCCTACAAATAGACAAACACCTTACCGAAGTATTTTTTCAGGTAAATCACAAGAAAAGTTACAAGTCGTTAATAAAAGGTGAAGCAGGATCTTTGCAGAAAGTCTACACCCGGCACGTTCCCATAGAAGAATTTGAATTTTCTGATTGCCGATAGTTATTATGCATGCATAATTAGTGGAATTTTAGTAGCTTTCGCTAATGAAATTCTATTATGAAGCCTGAAGATACCATTGACTTTCATATTAAGCGCACCTGGCAAAGCATTGCCAAAATGTACAATGAGGTGGCCTCTACCTATGGAGGTACCATGGCTACGGGTTATGTGCTGTTGAATATAGATAAGGAAAACGGAACACCATCTACATCTCTGGGACCTAAAATGGGAATGGAAGCCACCAGCTTATCCCGCATACTCAAGAATATGGAAAGTGAAGAACTCATTTACCGTAAACCCAATCCTTTAGACGGACGGAGTGTACTGGTATGTCTTACTGCTAAGGGCCTGGATCGCAGAAAAGATGCCAAAAGAACCGTTTTGCAGTTCAATGACAGCCTTTTTTCAAGCATTCCTGAACAAAAGCTTGAACATTTTTTTGATGTTATTAATACAATTAATGAAATGATCTCCAACCGAAAAATAAATTTTAACTCTCATGAAGCGAAACATTCGTAAAGCCACCGTATTAGGTTCAGGCATTATGGGCTCTCAAATAGCCTGTCACCTGGCTAATATCGGTGTTAAAGTACTTCTGCTCGATATTCCTCCGAAAGAACTCAGCGATAAAGAAAAGGCCGCAGGGCTGAATCTGGAAGATAAGGCTGTGCGCAACCGGATTGTCAATGAAAACCTGCAGAAAGCCGCTAAAATGAACCCGGCTCCTCTTTATGATACAGATTACATCAGCCGCATAACAACTGGCAATTTTGATGATAACCTGTCTCATATCAAAGACAGTGATTGGGTGATAGAGGTTATAGTTGAACGGCTCGATATTAAGCAAAGCCTGTTTGAGAAAGTAGAAAAATTCAGAAAGAAAGGCACCCTTATCACTTCCAATACTTCCGGTATTCCCATCAACCTGATGTTACAAGGTCGCAGCGATGATTTTAAAGAAAATTTTTGCGGCACCCACTTTTTTAACCCACCCCGTTATCTCGAACTGTTGGAGATTATACCTACTGTGCATACCAGGCCCGAAGTAGTGGATTTCTTCATGAATTACGGTGACCGTTATCTGGGGAAAACAAGCGTTTTGTGCAAAGATACTCCAGCTTTCATTGCCAATCGGGTTGGGGTTTTTGGTATCATGGACCTCTTCCATAAGGTAACAGAACTGGGGTTAAGCGTTGAGGATATCGATAAACTGACAGGCCCGGTAATTGGCCGGCCTAAATCGGCTACTTTTCGCACGGCAGATGTGGTAGGGTTGGATACCCTTATTCACGTAGCTAATGGCCTTGACCAGGCCCTGAAAGATGATGAACGCCAGGATATTTTCCAATTACCGCCATTTTTGAAAAAAATGCAGGAAAACAAATGGCTGGGTTCTAAATCAGGCCAGGGATTCTACAAAAAAGTGAAAGGCGATGATGGGAAATCTGAAATTCTTTCCCTGGACCTTGATACGATGGAGTATACCCCTCAGCAAAAGTCAAAATTCCCTACGCTCGAGCTTACCAAGACCATTGATGATGTCAAGGAGCGTTTTAAAGTTTTGATAGGTGGTAAAGACAAAGCCAGTGAGCTTTACCGCAGGAGTTTAGCTTCTCTTTTTGCCTATGCTTCTAACAGGATACCCGAAATATCGGATGAACTTTTTAGGATTGATGAAGGAATGCGGGCCGGTTTTGGCTGGAAACATGGTCCTTTTGAGATATGGGATGCTATAGGAGTAGAAAAAGGATTAAAGCTAATAGAGGCCGAAGGCTTAAAAGCAGCTGCCTGGGTGGAGGAAATGAAGGCAAGCGGACGCCAATCCTTTTACGAGATCGTGGAAGAAACCCAGCACTACTATTCTGTTCCTGACAAGGCGGGCAAAGCCGTTCCCGGTATAGAAGAACTGATAGTACTGGATCACATCCGTCCTACCAAAACCATCTGGCAGAATAATGAATGTGCAGTACAAGATCTGGGCGAAGGTATTCTCAATATTGAATTCCGTTCCAAGATGAATACCCTGGGGAGTGGGGTTTTAGCTGGAATCAATAAAGGTATCGAACTGGCAGAAAAAGATTATCGCGGAGTGGTCATCGGCAATCAGGGTGATAATTTTTCGGTAGGGGCCAACCTGGCCATGATATTCATGATGGCGATAGAACAGGAGTGGGACGAACTGAATTTTGCCATTAAGTATTTTCAGGATACTATGATGCGGGTACGCTATTCCTCTATTCCGGTTGTAGTGGCTCCCCATGCAATGGCTTTAGGCGGGGGGTGCGAAATGGCCTTACATGCCGATGCGGTTCAGTGTGCTGCAGAAACCTATACCGGTTTAGTGGAATTTGGCGTTGGCCTCATACCCGGTGGAGGAGGTACCAAGGAATTGACCCGCAGAGCTTCCCAACGCTACGTTAAAGACGATATAGAAGTCAATGCTTACCGGGAAAACCTGTTGATGATAGGCCAGGCCCAGGTTTCCAAATCTGCTGTTGAAGCCTTTAATATGGGGATCTACCTCAAAGGTCGCGATCAGATTTCCATGAATAAGCGCAGACTGATTGCTGATGCTAAAGAAAAAGCCATAGCTCTGGCTGAAACCGGCTACATGATGCCCGTTAAAGAGAAGGATATTAAGGTGCTGGGAAAACAAGCGTTGGGCATGTTTGAAGTTGGAGCCCACCAAATGCTTGAAGGAAGGTATATTTCAGAATACGAGAAGAAAATGGTAATGAAGCTCGGCTGGGTAATGGCTGGGGGCGACCTTAGCGAACCCAATTATGTTTCAGAGCAATATCTTCTGAACCTGGAGCGCGAAGTTTTCCTCAGCCTTTGCGGGGAAAAGAAAACCCTGGAAAGGATACAAGCTATGTTGAAGACCGGTAAGCCGTTGAGAAATTAAGATTAATCAGACTCGAGATTAAAGAGACAAGACTTCTAAGTTTTGAAGAAATGAACCACAACTATAAGGAATTAAAAGTTTGGCAAAAGGCAACAGAGCTTGTTACGGATATTTACAGAAATACCAAATCCTTTCCCGATGAAGAAAAGTATGGTTTACTGCAACAGATAAGAAGGGCTTCAGTTTCCATTCCGAGTAATATTGCAGAAGGCTCTGGCAGAAATACACCCAAAGATTTTGCTCACTTTTTAGCTATAGCTAAAGGTTCAGCTTTTGAAGTAGAAACACATTTGATAATTGCCAATAACCTTGGATATATTGGAGGTGAAAGTAAAGATCAACTTTTGGAACAGGTAACTGAAATTCAGAAGATGCTCCATAGTTTTAAAAACAAAATATTAAATGATTTAGAAACCAAATAATAGAGATTTAAGAGTCTTGGATCTTAAGTCTTAAATCTTAAATCTTAAATCTTAAGTCTTAAGTCTAGACTCTTAAATCTCATAACTAAATAAACACAACGAAAATGAATGCCTATATAGTAGCCGCCAAAAGAACAGCCGTAGGTAAAGCACCCCGCGGCAAATTTCGCTTTATGCGACCCGATACCCTTGCTGCCCGTTTGATCAGGGAATTGATGAAAGAAGTCCCCAATCTGGATAAAGAAAGGATAGATGACCTCATTGTTGGAAATGCCATGCCGGAAGCAGAACAGGGCTTGAATATAGCCCGTCTGGTATCCCTTATGGGCTTCAATACGGTTAAAGTACCGGGCGTAACAGTCAATCGCTATTGCGCCAGTGGCCTGGAGACTATTGCCGTAGCATCGGCAAAGATCCATGCAGGTATAGCCGATTGTATTGTTGCCGGAGGAGTGGAGAGCATGAGTTATATCCCTATGGGTGGCTATAAGGTAGTGCCTAACTATGAACTGGCCCAGCAGCATGCCGATTATTACAACAATATGGGCCTAACAGCTGAAGCTGTGGCAGAGAAATATAAAGTAAGCCGTGAAGACCAGGATGAATTTGGCTACCAGTCCCATCAAAAAGCTTTAAAGGCCATTAAAACGAACAGGTTTAATGATGAAATAGTGCCTATAGAGGTAGAGGAAGTCTTTCTGGATGAAAAAGAGAAGAGGCAGAAAAGAAGCTACACTGTAGATACTGATGAAGGTCCCCGGGCTGATACAACTTTGGAAAGAATGGCCAAATTACGCCCCGTTTTTGCAGCTAACGGTTCTGTTACGGCAGGTAATTCTTCCCAAACCTCAGATGGGGCAGCCTTTGTGATCGTTATGAGCGAAAAAATGGTGAAAGAGTTGAACCTGGAGCCTATTGCCCGGCTCATCACTTATCAGGCGGTAGGGGTGGAACCCCGTATAATGGGAATCGGCCCGGTTGACGCTGTTCCCAAAGCCCTTAAAAGTGCCGGTATGAAGTTATCCGATATAGATCTGATCGAATTGAATGAAGCTTTTGCTTCACAATCACTGGCCGTGAGAAGAGAACTGGATATCAATCCCGATACTTTGAATGTCAATGGAGGAGCGATTGCCATGGGGCATCCTCTCGGCTGTACCGGGGCTAAGTTATCGGTCCAAATATTTCACGAATTAAAAAAAAGAGAGAAAAAATATGGCCTGGTTACTATGTGTGTAGGCGAAGGCCAGGGAGCCGCAGGGATATACGAAATGCTGTAAAAATTTAAAAAGGTAGTACAAACTACCTTTTTTTAGCTTCAAATATTTTATTATGCGTGCATAGTTTATTATCTTTGGATGGCATACATCACAATACACCTAATACTAATAAGTCATGTCAAATACAACGGAAAAAAAGTTTTTGAGAGGAGGGGAATTTCTCATCACAGATATAAAGGCTGATGAAGTCTTCATTCCTGAAGATTTTAACGAAGAGCAGCGGATGATGGCGGAGGCTACCACTGATTTTATAGAAAAGGAAGTGGTCCCCCAGCGCGAACGCTTTGAGCAAAAAGACTATAAGTTTACGGAAGAACTGATGAAGAAAGCCGGAGAACTGGGATTGTTGGGAATAAGTGTTCCCAGCGAATACAATGGCTTAGGTATGGATTTTAATACTTCCATGCTGGTTTGTGATCGTATTTCAGGGATTTCCGGCTCGCTTTCTACGGCCTATGGTGCGCATACCGGCATTGGTACTCTTCCTATCCTGCTCTATGGAGATGAAGCGCAAAAGAAAAAATATTTGCCAAAATTAGGTAGCGGAGAATGGATGGGAGCCTACTGTCTTACCGAACCCGGAGCCGGATCAGACGCCAACTCCGGTAAAACCAAAGCTGAACTTACCAGTGATGGTGAACACTATGTTATCAACGGACAGAAAATATGGATCTCCAATGCCGGTTTTGCCGATGTCTTTATTGTTTTTGCCCGCATAGAGGACGATAAATACCTAACCGGTTTCATTGTAGAAAGAGGCACAGAAGGCTTAAGCTTTGGTGAGGAAGAAGATAAACTCGGTATCCGGGCCAGTTCTACCCGCCAGGTATTTTTTAACAATTGCCAAATTCCAGTAGAAAATCTCCTGGGAGAGCGCAACGGAGGTTTTAAAATAGCCATGAATGCCCTCAACTACGGTCGTATTAAACTGGCAGTAGCAACTTTAGACGGAGGTCGTAGGATTATTACCCATTCAGTGCGATATGGTAATGAACGCAAACAATTCGGACAATCCCTCACAGAGTTTGGAGCTATTCAACAAAAGTTAGCCGACATGGTCACCCGGATCTGGATAGCGGAGAGTGCAACCTACCGCGCGGGGCAAGATATAGAGGACAATATCAAACGCTTACAGCAGGAGGGAACAGATGACAGTACAGCCAAGTTAAAAGGTGTGGAAGAATTTGCGATTGAATGTGCCATTCTCAAAGTACTGGCTTCTGAGGCTGGGAGTTTTATAGCAGATGAAGGAGTACAGATCTATGGCGGTATGGGTTACAGTGCTGATACTCCTATGGAAGCAGCTTACCGCGATGCACGCATCTCCCGTATTTATGAAGGTACCAATGAGATTAACCGTATGCACAGTGTGGGAATGCTGCTCAAAAAAGCTATGAAAGGTGAGTTGGACCTTATGACACCAGCCATGAAAGTAGCAGGTGAATTGATGGAAATACCCTCTTTTGACACCCCTGACTATTCAGAACTTTTTGCTGAAGAAAAAGAGATACTCGGCAAACTCAAGAAATCTATTTTGATGGTAGCCGGTAAGGCGGTAGAAAAGTTTGCCATGGATATAGAAGAAGAACAGGAACTTTTAATGGCCGCTGCCGATATGATCATGGAAGTATATGCAGCAGAAAGCGGCATTTTAAGGGCAGAAAAACTGGCCCGTCAAAAAGGGGAGCAAGCAGCTGAACAGCAGATAAATATGGCCCGGCTTTACCTGTATATGGCGACAGAAAAGATCGGACAAAAGGGAAGGGAAGCCATTTACAGTTTTACCGAAGGAGATGAGCAACGCATGATGTTGATGGGGCTAAAACGCTTTACCAAATTGCAAAACCCAATCAACGTAAAAGAAATACGCAGAAGTATTGCTGCAAAAGTGATAGAAGAAAATAGATACCCGTTTTAATTAAGCATGTTTGGCTAAAAAGGCTCCTCCTACGAGGAGCTTTTTAGTTTATACGAAATCGATGAGGCGATTTTTAATACTGTATATGATCAGACCGGCAGTGTTGCGAACCCCTGCTTTAGACAATAAATTCTTTTTGTAGCCTTCTACCGTACGCGGACTGAGAAAGAGTTTTTCGGCTATTTCACTGGCTGTGTATTCATGGCAGATAAGATTGAGCACCTCCATTTCCCTTTCCGTAAAACCCACTTCAGTTCCGTGGGTAATAGCCTTGCCGTTTTTACGGTTGATAATCCCTTTACGCATGATGCGCGAAACATAGTGGTTGAAATAATAACCCGATTCAACCGCTGTTATAATGGCGTTTTCCACTTCTGTGGGAGAAGTATTTTTGATGAGGTAACCGTGCACTCCCATTTCTATCATTTGCAGGATAAGCCTTTCGTTGTCGTACATCGAAAGGACAATGATCTTAATGTCAGGGTATTTTTCCAGGATCATTTTGGCGGCTTCCTGCCCTTTAATTACGGGCATTTCGAGATCGAGCAGAACTACGTGTATGGTAGTTGATGTCTTATCGAGATAGTTCAATAACTCTTCCCCGTTAGATACGTCTTTGATGAAGCCAAACCTTTCGTTGCCTTTTAAAAGGCTGGCAATGCCCTGGCGAAAAAGCTGATGATCATCAGCTATGATGATGTTGATATTGTTTTGGAGTTTCATGGCTAACTGGTTTAGTGGGGTAATTCAATGATAATTCTACACAAGTACCTTTTTCTTTTTTAGACTTTATACTGATATCGGCTTTGATCATTCGGGCCCTGTTTTCCAGGTTCTGTAATCCCATACTTTTGCCGTTGTCCAATTGCTTACGGTCAAAACCCTGCCCATTGTCCTGAATTTTGATGTAAGCCCGGTCCTTCAGAACGTATATGTTTATGGAGATCAGAGTAGCATGGGCGTGCTTTAAAGTATTGTTAATGCATTCCTGTACAATGCGATAGATAGAAAGATCGGTATTGAAATCAAAATTTATCTTATCACTGTAGTGAAAATCTATCTCAATATCTTCGGTTTGTTCTATTTTTTCCAATAACTGTTCAATGGAGTCGATCAAGCCGATCTTACTGAATTCAGGAGGTAAAAGGTGATGAGCTGTATGCCTCAATTTTTCAATAATATCGTCTAATAATTCATTGGTATTTCCAATAGATTCATCTATCAAAACAGGATTGCTTTTTTTCTTTAAAACATCATACAAATATAATTTTACTACAGAAAGTGATACACCGAAGTTATCGTGGAGGTCGCGCGCTATGCGTTTGCGCTCTTTTTCGAGGGTATTAATACTGTTTCGCAAAAGCTCCTCCTTGTGCTCTAACTCCAGTTGCTGAAGCTTCAACTGTTGTTTCATGATCCTCTTCTGGTAAAAGATCAGGAAGGTAATAAAGGATACAGCCAGTAGAAACATTCCAAACATACCGGTAATGATCAGGAGTTTAATTTCGTATTCTTCCGCGCTTTCCACAATCCAACCGTTATTAATGTGTAGTAGATATTCTGAAACAAAGAATGAAATACCCAAACCTGCATTCCAGTTCCCTGAGTCATGGTGAGAACGTAATTGCTAAAGGTAAACAGAAACAAATTTCCTGAAAAATATAGTAATACGGCAGAATTGATCCAAAATACGGGCGATTCTTCCAGCTTCAGAATGCGGGCTTCCTTTACTATCCGGTAAAAAACAGTGATGGAAAAGCTGATGAGTATTAAGCTTTCCACCGCCCGGGCGTAAGTGTTGTTCACCGTTAGAGGTTCGAGAAAAACAGAATTGGCAATTGAAAAGATCACAAAAGCAGCTACAACTGCGATATACAGTTTTTTAATGATAAAGCCCTTTAATTCAATATAATAATATAGGCTTAATAACAAAAATTCAAAAATGGTATAGAAATGAAGAATAAAGAGATTGTTTATTCCTTTTTTCCATAAAACAAAAGATATAAGAAAAGTGAAAGCAGCTAAAAAGACCAATAGATAGATAAATATTAGCTTGCCAGAATGCTTGCGAAAATTTAAAATCCCAAGTAGAACAGGAGGGATCAAAAAAAAAGGTGCCAGATTGAGAATTATATCATAAGAGTCTTTTTGCATCAGCCTGGCACCTTCTAACTGTTGTTATTATTCTTTATCCTTGCAAGGCTCCTGGTGATATAACTTACTGTTGGTATCACAAGTAGGGGGGCATGGGTGAGAAAAATCGTAAACCAGGCTTTCCCTGCTCTCCGTTTCCACCAGGTCTTTATCATTAGAATTGACCCCAACGGCTATTAAGGTATACTCACCGTTCTTTTTTATAGAAGGATAAAATCTGACGTAGTGAACATGCTCATCATTCATAAGAGCATTTAGCTCTTCCTTGTCAAAGCGGAAAGCCTTGGGAAACGAAGAATGTTCACATTGAAAAGAGGCTGTCCATTCTTTTGCATCTTTTACACTGATGATGTACTGGCCTAAAAGTGGATTTGACATGGTTTTTAAGTTTTAGAATTATGATTAAATATTTAGCGGTGTACAAATGTATCCATACAATATGCCATCTGCATAATGACCGTTAAAAAAACCGGCAATCCTGTTACAGATTGCCGGGTAGACATGTTAGCATGTCCGGGGTGGAAAAGTGACCTTCCGTAACTCAAAGAGCTATCGTTTTTTTATACTCCCGGGCCGGGAGTTCTCTCAAAAACCTTACGGTTTATTGAGATCTGGTTAACTGGTTCTTGGTCTATAGGTCAACAAAGTTGCCCTTACTCCAAAGTATTTGCAAGGCCAAAAACCCCCTAAGCATCTTCCGTAAAAAAAAGGTGCGACTTACGTAGAAATACGTATTCCTACAAAATTGATGTCAAAGCAAACCACCCCGAATGAGAAATGAACATTTATCAAAGCTGATTTTATTTAAATAGTTACCTTGGGCAGTAAATCATAATCTTAAGGAAAAATCATATATGGACTTCAGAATAAAAAATTTTGAAGATTACAGGAATACTTATGAAAGGAGCGTAAAAAACCCCGAAGCCTTTTGGGACGAAATAGCCAGCCACTACCACTGGCAGAAAAACTGGGACAAAACCCTGGAGTGGGAATTTGAGACTCCTTCTGTAAAATGGTTTTTGAACGCCCGTCTCAACATTACCGAGAATTGCCTGGACAGGCAACTGCAAACAAGGGGAAATAAGCTGGCTCTTATCTGGGAACCCAACGATCCCAAAGAGCGCTTTGTACGGCTAACCTACAGGGAGTTGTTCGAAGAAGTATGCAAGTTTGGCAACGTATTGAAAAAGCACGGCATTCAAAAAGGCGACCGGGTAGCTATCTATATGCCTATGATCCCCGAGCTTACGGTAGCCGTTTTAGCCTGCGCCCGTATCGGAGCGGTACACAGTGTGGTCTTTGCCGGTTTTTCAGCTCACTCCCTGGCCGACAGGATCAATGATTCCAGTTGTAAGATGGTAATTACTGCCGATGGATTGTACCGTGGAACTAAAGAAATTCCCGTTAAAGCTATAGTGGACGAAGCCCTGAAAACCACTCCTTCCGTAGAAAAGGTTATAGTAGCGGAAAGAACCCGCTGGGCGGTTAAAATGGAGGAAGGCCGTGACTTTTGGTGGCACGAAGAAATGAAAGGTATAAGCACCGAGTGTGCTCCGGAACCCATGGATTCGGAAGATATGTTGTTTATCCTGTACACCTCCGGTTCTACCGGGAAACCCAAGGGAGTGGTACACACTTGCGGAGGTTACATGGTTTATGCGGGCTATAGCTTTGCCAACGTTTTTCAGTATGAAGAAAGCGATATTTACTGGTGTACTGCCGATATAGGCTGGATAACCGGGCATACCTATATCGTTTATGGCCCGCTGTTGAACGGAGCTACCACGATGATGTTTGAAGGTGTACCGACTTATCCCAGCCCTGGCCGTTTCTGGCAGGTATGCGACAAGCACGGGGTAAACCAGTTTTATACCGCTCCAACCGCTATCAGGGCTTTGATGGCTTGCGGTGATGATCACGTGCTTCCCTATCGCCTTTACAGCCTCAAAGTTTTGGGAACGGTGGGTGAACCCATCAATGAAGAAGCCTGGGAATGGTATCACATCCACGTGGGTAAAGAGCGTTGCCCCATAGTAGATACCTGGTGGCAAACGGAAACGGGTGGTATCATGATCTCTGGTTTGGGAGAACACTCCCCCATGAAACCGGCTCATGCCGGTTATCCTTTGCCGGGAATTCAACCGGTACTTCTGGATCAGGAAGGCAAAGTGATAGAAGAAAATGAGAGAGAAGGCTATCTTGCCATCAAGTTTCCCTGGCCCAGCATGATCCGTACGACCTATGGCGATCACGCACGTTGCCAGAACACCTATTTCTCCCATTATAAAGGCTACTATTTCACCGGTGACGGGGCTCGCAGGGATGAAAACGGGATGTACCGCATCATCGGCCGGGTAGATGATGTTATTAATGTTTCAGGGCATCGTTTTGGCACGGCCGAGATCGAAAATGCCATTAATGCCAATGATCTGGTAGCGGAAAGTGCGGTGGTAGGCTATCCGCACGACATCAAAGGACAGGGTATTTATGCTTACGTGATCACCAAAGACCAGGTAGATAATCCCGATAAACTCAGGGCCGAGATTACCGAAACAGTAGTAGAGGAGATCGGTAAGATCGCTAAACCGGATAAAATTCAGTTGGTTTCAGGTTTACCTAAAACCCGTTCCGGAAAGATAATGCGCAGGATATTGCGTAAAGTAGCGGAAGGTGATACCTCCAATCTTGGCGATATTTCTACTTTGCTGGATCCTGAAGTAGTAGAAGAAATTAAAGCCGGAGCCTTAGTTGGTGCCAAATCTCATTAAAGAGCTCATAAGTCATCCGGTTCTGTTGGAAACAGAAAGGTTGAAACTCATCCCGGTTTCCGAAAAGGCTAAAGGAGATATAGGCCGTTTGTTAAGTGATCCTCAGGTACGCAACCCGGCTTTCTTTATGCCGGTTTTAGATACAGTAGCCTATGAGGAGTGGTGGTATAAACAACAGCAACAGCTCGATACCGGGAAACTGCTGCGTTATGTAGCCTGCCTTAAAAGTAATAATGCCTTTTGCGGTTTATTAACTCTTAAAAGAATAGACGATGCTTTATTGCGGGCTGAGTTGGGGTATTCCTTAATCCCTGTATACTGGGGTAAGGGTTATGCCCATGAGGCCGCATTAAGGCTGGTGGAATACGGTTTTAAAAGTCTCAATCTTCACAGCATTTTTGCGATTGTTTTTCCTGGTAACCGGCCATCGGTAAAACTCATTGAAAGGTTAGGTTTTGTTAAAGAAGGGCAACTAAAAGAATATTTTCCCTATAACAATCGCTTTTGGGATGTATGGCAATACAGCCGGATCAATCCGGAACATTGAACACCTCTGGGTTTATAGTTTGTGGTTTGTTGTTATTTCGGACAGTTCTGCTAAGCCCATAGGATGATTGTAAGTTTTTTCGTCATACCGGGCGAAGACCTGCCTACCGCAGGCAGGCCCGGTATCTCAGGCTTTTAGCAATGACAATGAGATCGCAGGACATTGAGCCCTTCGCTACACTTCGACAAGGTTTATCCTGAGTTCAACCGAAGGGCTCAGTGGCCGCTCAGGACTGGCTCTAGCCGAAATACCCGCGATGAAAAACGATCTTTGTGCGTAGTGAAGCTGTTGGGGCATAATTTGTTAAAAGTATAGTGCTAAACGTTTATTACGGTCAGGCTCAGTGTTCCGAAGGCTTTGCCTTCGAGAATGTATCGAAGCCTGATAGCCAAAACTATATTTTAAAGTGAGTACTATATTTTTAAATGAAATCAGGTTTTGACGATTTTAAAAACCGGGCTCATTCCTCCTCATCCTGCGGTTTGTCGTAACTCAGCATCCAGTGTACCCCGAATTTATCGGTAAGCATACCAAAGCGGGAACCCCAGAAAGTCTCCTGTAGCTCCATACTGATCTTTCCGCCTTCGGCCAGTTGCTTAAAGATACTGTCTTGTTCTTCAGCACTGTTAAGATCAATACTAAGGCTGTAGTTGTTTCCCTGGTTCAGCTTACTATCCGGCATATTATCTGAAGCCATTAACACTATGTCTTCTGCCTTCAGTTCGCAGTGCATCACTTTATCCTGCCAATGATCGGGTATACCCGGCATGGGATTGTCCTTAAAAGTTTGCAGGCTTACAATTTCACCCTGGAAACAATCGCGGTAATACTCTATGGCTTCACGGCAATTGCCGTCAAAGGTCAGGTAAATGTTGAGGTTTTTCATGGCTAAAATTTTTTGTTAAAGCTATCAATTAATCAGGAGTTTGAGGTATTTTTTAAATTAGAATTGCCTACAATACAAAAGAAGAATGAGTTGTATTTTAAAATATTAAGTAGAGCAAAATCATATTTGAAAAAAGGAAGGTAGTGCGGCCTTTAACTTTTGTGTTTTTCAAATAAGATTATTCGGTCTTTTAATTTTCGAGACCAAACCATCAATATGTTCGAATAGATGAGGTTTTATTGGATTCCACATGGGATCGAGCAAGAAATCTACCCCTTCACGTCTGGCTAACTTCGCGGCAGGAACGAAATCACTATCTCCAGATACCAGGATTATTTGCTCCACCTGATTTTTCAATGTCATTGAGGCAATGTCGAGTCCAATTTTAATATCAACTCTTTTTTGACTAAAATCAAATTGAACATCATTTTCTGTGAGATCGTCAATATTTATTTCTTTTGTTAAGAGCTCTTTGGTTTTGGCGGGTTTTATAATCCAACGCTTTCTGTCTTCCAAAACCCCAAGCCGCAAGGCTATTTTACGTTTCTTTTTAAGCTCCTCAAAGAATTCTAGTTGAAATTTATATTGTTCAGTTTTTGAAAAATCAATAGACTTCCCTGTAACAGGGTTGTGTTGCTTTTTGTCATAAGGCATGCAGTCATAGTAGAAGATACGATAGAGATCATAGGATTCTCCCTTCGCCTGAGTAAGATGACGGAGACACATTTCCCAAAGGTCATTGGCTGTTCTTATCGGATCTAAATTCCTGATCCTATTGATAGAACGATATCTTTTTAAAAAGAATCCTCCGTCAACCAGAATTGCAGTTCTTTTCTTCATCATCTGCTAAATAAAAAAGCTCCAGGTTAGGCATCCTCGCTATGATATGGAAAATTGAGAATACTTTGCCAAGAGCATTATACAGACAAATTTACAAATTTTATGCCTTCGTTACAATTAAGCCATGAATACATGGAAGCTGCTTGCCCTCATTTTGTCTACACCCGTAAGCGAAGGTTTTTAGCTGTAGAACACGTCTAAACAGATGAATTCATTCAAAACCTCAAAAACAGAGATCATGCTCAAACTAAAAGTGATATTCATACTGCTCTTTACCGCCCTTATTGGAGCTTCCTGTTCCAAAGACGATGACAATGGCAGCAAAACCGATAACCTGCCCAATATTTCCGGCTACCCGGTAGTCAGCACCAACCAGGAACTTTTCTTTGACAACACAACTACTGTAACTGCTCCGGTACCGGGAGAGGCTTTTTACGGCCAGGACGCTCATTACACTTCCAATACCGCCAGTTACGTAGACAACGGAGACGGTACCGTTACCGATATGGTAACGGGCCTGATGTGGCAAAAGGCTTACAGTTACATAGAACTGGCTGATGCAGCTGCCAACGCGGCCAGCGCCACTACCGGGGGGCATACCGACTGGCGCGTGCCCACTATTAAAGAAGTGTATTCCCTGGTCGATTTCAGTGGCGCACAAGGCACAGGCGATCCCTCATCTACCACTGCACCACCGGATGCCGTACCGTTTATCAATACAGATTTTTTTGATTTTGATTATCCCTCCAACGGCAGCAGGTATATTGATGTGCAATTGCTGAGCAGTACTATTTATACCAGCGATGCGCTTGACCCCAATCCCATGTTTGGCTTAAACATAGCCGATGGAAGGATCAAGGCTTATCCCCAGGAGGGCACCGGTGTAGGATCGGGTTTTTACGCCCGCTTTGTAAGAGGGAATACCGGTTACGGGAAAAATGACTTTACAGATAATGGAGACAATACCATTACCGACCGGGCTACCGGCCTGATGTGGGCTAAGTTGGACAGTGGAGACGATATTTTTACAGCAGATCTTGCTTCCTACACCAATAATGACGGTTCCCTTAATTGGGAAGAAGCCCTCGATTTTAGCGAAAACATAACTTTTGCAGCTTATAGTGACTGGCGGTTGCCGGATGCCAAGGAATTGCACACTATTTTAGATTATACGCGTTCTCCGGATGCCACTAATTCTCCAGCCATTGACCCGGTCTTTGAGACCTCTGCTATTGTTAACGAAGCAGGCATCAGTGACTATCCTGCTTTCTGGACCTCTACTACTTTTAACCCTGGCTCTGATGCCGTAATCATCTATTTTGGGGAAGCTTTGGGCTATCTGAACGGCTCTTTTACAGATGTTCACGGAGCGGGCTGCCAGCGCACCGACCCCAAAAGCGGAACCCCTTCATACGGTTTTGGTCCCCAGGGTGATGTACGGAGGGTTTACAACTACGTGAGGTTAGTGCGTAATCTTTAAGGTAATCTTTCGGGATAATCAGTCTCACAGTAGCCTGGTCTTCATATAATATAACCACACCCATTCCGGGCGCAGACCCGGAATCTTAAAGTGGAGATCGCGGGTCTGCACCCGCGATGACCAACCCCAAAATCATTCCGAGCGGTTCCACTGAACAGTCAAAGACCAGGCCGGCCGATCAGATAATATCTGTAATAATCACTCGGTATAAAACGCCTACAAAAGATCATCGCGGGACATTGAGCCCTTCGCTACACTTCGACAAGGTTTATCCTGAGTTCAACCGAAGGGCTCAGTGGCCACTCAGGACTGGCTCTAGTCGAAATGCCGGTGATGAAAAATGATCTTTGTGCGTAATGAAGCTGTTGGGACATAATTTGTTAAAAGTATAGTGCTAAACATTTATTACAGTCAGGCTGAGTGTTTCGAAGGCAAAGCCTTCGGGAATGTATCAAAGCCTGTTCAAATCAGGTTTTCCTTGTTATTATTCACCCTTCGATACATTTTGACAGAGTCAAAATCAGAGTGACTGTTCGTTAAACATTTTTGGTATTCATTGTAAAAATTTTGTCAAAATTCCATATAAATACAAAATTTTTTGCAAAAAACACCAATATGAAATCCTTTTTCACAATTTAGTTTCAATTATTGCAAATCGTTAGCCTTTGGTTCTTTAAAAATTACTTTTTTTGCGAAAAATGCAAAATATTGAATCCATGTGCTTAAAACACCGTTTTTGATTTAAAGCTAAACCCCCTACTTTAGCAAAAAAAACAAAGCAGTACTTTTTTTATATTTTTGTTTGTAATATGTAAACTTTTAGTATAATTTAAAAACCTTTGCCATGGTTGTATCCATTAACCCCCCCTTACCCGCTTCATTTATCACAAAATTTTCCCTGCTGCTCATAGCCGCAATAATTTTGACTTCACTAAACAAGCTTCCCGCTCAGAACCTGGCCTCCGATCAGGTAGAAGGGTTGAGTTCTTCTTACGAAAATGCCGCGAAAAGCGAAGCCGTACACCCCAGTGTGGACAACCTGATGAGCCTCGACCAGTCCGGGGATCCCCATATCAGCATTCCGCTGTTTACCGCTACGGGCCGCAAGCTCAGCCTGCCCGTAAGTATCAACTACCAGCCCGGTATTAAGCCTGGCCAGAAAGCTTCGCCCGTAGGCCTGGGCTGGAATATCTCCTTTGGCAGCATTGTACGCGACTACGGGGCTTTTGAACCCGACTATGCTGAGACCAGCATAGAAACCAAAATGGAAAACGTGGCCACCAATAAAAAGAATGAGCTGAATTACAACGGTGGCATCAACACCTCTCACAGGGGCAAATACCTCTACTACAACGGGCTTATACAAGGAATAGATCAATCCGATGATGAAAGAATGACGCCCGATCTCTACCAGGTGAATGTTCCCGGCCTGGGAGGCAATACTTTCTGGAACAGCGGGGGTGAAGGGCAGGCCCACGATTTTAAGTGGGAAGAGGTAAAGCCCTGGCGGGTAGAATTTTCTACCGGTGTAATGCAGGTGAGCCAGGAATACAGCCGGGTGAATGAAGCCAACCTGGATCTTCCCACCAACCCGGGAGCCAATATACCCAGTTCGTCCAGCTTTGCGAAAGCCATCGCCATTCCACCTTATGTGAATGACGCCCGTTTTGAAAGCGTCAATACTATTTTTGAAATTGAGAACCGTTCGGTGGAATACCGCGACTTCAGCGAATTCATTATTACCGATGAGAACGGCACCCAATACGTTTTCGGACGGCCTTTGCGGGGACAGAAATATTTATTTGAGGAAGACCCTTACTGGAGCACCTGGCACGCTGAATTAGGCGGGCAAACCATGCCGCAAAAAGGGGTTGTAGGAGAATTCTGGAAAATTGACTTCATAGCCGAATGGCTGCTCACCGAGATCCGCAGCTACGACTACGCAGATCTAAACGCCAACGGCATAGCCGATGATGCCGATGCGGGCGACTGGATACGGATAGAATACACCGAGCCTTATCAATATGAGAGTTATATCAAAAAGAATGGGGCCCCGGTACCCATACAGGTTCCCAAACACCGCGAATGGAACAGTTTTTCCAATACCGACCGCGCCTCCAGCCTGATGCGCGAAAGGGCTTACGTGACCAGGATCGTAACCCCCCACCGCGAATACGATCTCACTGTATCCAAGAGATTTGACGTGGATCACGACTATTATAAAACCCCGCTTAACCGCTTTAGTAATGAATATATTTACCACACCCGCAACCTGGGCTTCAACAATCACAGGATAGAGGTAAATTACCCGCTTGAGGTGATGAAATACGATCAGGTGGTGATCAAAGACCGGACTAACAACGAGCCCAGCCAAACCGTGGTGCTGGAATATGCTGCGAAGGGCAGTGCAGATGAGCTGGCGGTTTCCGAATACCTCATCCTGGACAACAATAAAACGGAGAACGTCACTTTCGACCCGGCCGCCATTCCCTACCTGGGTTCCAGCCCTTTTGACATCGAAAACTACAAACCGGGCGACAAGAGAGGGAAAACCACGCTTTTAGGCGTAAAATTTTACCCCAAAAACGACCTCAATGCTACGGATCCCACCTTTTACGAATTTGACTACGGCTTTAACCCCAGCCTGAACGAGATCCACAAACAAGAGATCATCATCAGCAACGGCTGGCCATCACTCAGAAGCTCCATGATCAATGCTACGGAAAGGTTCAAGAGCCAGACCGTTGTTCCCAGTCTGCTGCCTTTTACTGAGCTCCAGTTTGGAATGAATGTTTCTGCCGCTCCTGTCATATCCCTTTCTCAAAGCTCTGCCACCAACCCCAACGCCCGGCTGGATGAAATGGGCTATTACTACGATGACAGCCGCGCTGATAAAGGACGGGACGCCTGGTCGCTCACTCAGATCAGAACCCCTGCGGGAGCCGAAGTAAGCTTTGAATACGAACGGGATCAGATCGATCTCACCACCTGCCGCACCAAATGGTCGTTGAAGGACGATAAACTGCCCTCTGTAACCAATTACAACCGCTATGCGGTAGCCAAAAGCCTGTTGCAATCTTATGTGAACAACCTGAAAGGGCTGCACAGCAAAAAGCTCAACCCGGCCTTCAGCATGCCCATGACTACCACCAGCGGGGGATTGCGCCTGAAGAAGAAAACCGTGCGGCCCTGGGGCAGCAGCGGGGCGGTAGAAACCAATTACCAGTACGGCAATGGCTATTATACGTCAGCGCCCAGAACTTATTGGGCCAATTACCTTTCCGCTTTTGGAGCTTTTATGAAATACCAGCGGGCCAGGCAGGAACAATCAGGGCCCTATGCCCACCTGCTGATGGCTCACAGCAGGGCCTGGTTTATTGATGAGAATGATGTTATGTCTTTAACTCATTCGGGAGGGCCCATTATCAACAACGATTTTGATACCTATCTGCACAAGCTTATGGTAGGGATCCGCCTGGACAATACCCTGGAGGATAAACACTTTTACGCCTACATCGATGAAATTTACAGCGATGGCTCCAAATTCCGCAAAGTATATGGACAGGATCATAAAGCAAGCGGTTTTGACGGTGTTCACCAAAGTACTTTTTTCCTGAAAGGATATAATGTTTACGAAGGAGGGATTGTGCAAATGATCGCCAATGAGAAAATGCCAGACCGGGACATTGTACTTAAAAGAACAGAAAAGTTCGAGGCCAGTCAAAGTACTTCCTACCAAACCACTTCCTATGATTACAGTTTCGATGAACAGGCTTCCCGCCTGAATTATTTTGAAGATACCCACTTACCCGTATACGAGAATAAAGTCTACAATTATGACGGGGATAACAATAACAAGCTGGTTACTTCAAATAACAATTCCTTTTTTCACATGCCGGCCTCCATCAGTGATTTTCACTTTGGTTTTATGCATGGCGTTAATAAAACCTACAATTATGCTGTCGCCTACCTGGCTCCTTCAGCAACCTTGCCCCTGGTTAAGTCACCGGAACTGATCAAGGATAATGACTTCTTTTTTGAGGGAGGTTCCGTATTGCGGTATTCCTCTTATCTGAAAACACTCGATGAAAAGATCACCAATTACAAAGGCCTGGAGTCGCGGGAGCAGTACACTTACCTGGACAACGGTTTGCCCAAAACAAGAACGGTAAGCAACAGCCAGTACAGCGAGTCGGGCGTTACCCAAAACCCCAGCCTCATTACCCTCTACGACTACGCCTTTGAAAAATACAGTGCCGGCAGCTGGAGCAACCACCAATCTTTTGAAGATTTCAATTTACTGGCGCCCGTGGTCGCCCAAACCCTGTACCAGGACCAGCAAAACAACGCCAACGCGATCAGCGCTTCGGCTACAGCCTGGGATTACAACGCGGCCAAAGCCACCTTTGTGCCCCGCGCAGCTTACACCTATGCCGGTGCCCTGGGCAACCCCTCAGCTGCGGTACCCGGTTCGCTCAGCTCCTTTACCGCCTTTAACTTCAGCCCGGGTGCCAGCCAGGCCTCAAACTGGAAAAAGGGCAGCGAAAACCTGCTGACCGGTGCCTACGGCAACGCCACCGAAGTCCGGGCCGGTTTTGCCTACCAGAAAAGCGTGAGCGGTTACGGAGGAGCTCTTACCAAAGCGGTATTTACCCACAAAGAGGAACCCTTTGACGCCACCTATACGGGTTTTGAAGATATCAACTACCCCAGCGATGGCAGCAGTGTGCTATACCCGCCTGAAGAAGCCTGGATACAGCACCACCAAAGCCCGGCCGGCAACGGACCCGTAAGCACCACCGCCCGCAGCGGAAAATGGTCATACCGCATGCAGGCCAAAGCCTCTGCTGCCGACCCTACCATTTACACCCCTTTGCGTCCGGTAAAGATCTATCCCTGCAGCCAGGCCCCCTGTGGCATTAGCCAGTACAAAGCCAGCGTATGGGTAAAGGGCTCTTACACCACCTTGCCCCAGGACGATATCGAGCTGAGCTACCTCATCTGGAACAGCAACCGCACCGCCATAGTGGGCAGCGGCTCCCTGGCCATCGATCTCAGCAGCCTGAGCAGCACCGACTGGCAGCGCCAGGAGCTCAATATCAACCTCAACCGTTCCGCCACCGAAAACCAGTGGCTGGATGTACTGGTAGACAATAACCTGCACGGGGGCAGCAGCTTTGAGATCTTCTTTGACGACTTCATGATCCATCCCTCCGGGGCACTTTTTTCCTACGCCAGCTTTGACGAATTTCTGAACCCTACCCACCAGACAGACGCCAACCAGCATACCACCCGCTGGGAGTATGACAGCTACGGCCGCCCGGCTGAGGAATACGATGCGGAAGGCGGGCTGCTGCGCCAGCACAGCTACCGGAATTTTGAAGCTACCGCAAGCTCCTCCTACCACAATGTGAGGGAACACGTCAACGGCACTTACTACAACGATACCCGCACCTATTATGACGGGCTGGGTCGCCCCTTCCAGACCCAGAAGAACCAGATCACCAAAAACACCCGCATCATACTGGAAGCCCGTGTTTACAACGGCCGCGGCCTGCTGAGCGAAAGCATTATCCCTTCCGCCCAGGCCGGCTACAGCATGCAGGCGTCCAGTGTACCCATTCATTTCCTGCACTCCGGCTATTCCCAAAACCAACTGCCCCATGCCGACCGCACTTACGGCAAATACGAGTACGAAGCCACCCCCGATGCCCTTACCAGCAAGGCCCAGGCACCCCTGCTCCCGGGCGAGACCAATGTAGAAGCCAGCTTCAGCGATTATACCAACAGCCAGGTGATATACGTGGACGGGCTGTTGTACCCGGCCAACCAACTGCTGGTAAAAGAAAGTACCGATGTGCTGGGCCGCGTTTCCAAACAGTATTTTGACAAGCTGGGCCGCCTGGTGAAATCCGAAATGCCTATCGGGTACAATCATACCATCAACAGCAGCGGAACGGCCGTTTTCGACCCCAATTCCAGCGATGCCATAGCCGCCACCCAATACCGCTACGATGCTGCGGGCCACCTCATCAGCTACCGCGACCCCCTGAACCGCAAAACCGAAATGGAATACGACAGCCGTGGCCATGTGCTCCAAAAGACCATGCCTGATGCGGGAACCACCCACTACCGCTATGACCAGCTGAGCCGCCTGCGCTTTGTGCGCGACCAGCGCGATGCCGATGTAGCGGCTGCCACCCCCGGGGTGGGCGACCAGTTCAAATACTATAAATACGATGCCTACAACAATCTCACCGAAGGAGGAGTGCTGCGGCCTTCTACCGCTGCGGAGTTTACCAACCTCAGCATTATTGAAGACGCGGAATTTCCCGCCTCCAACGTATCCTACCGCGAAAGGCATTTGCAGCGCACTTACGATGGGCTGAGCCGCAACGCCCAGGGCCGCCTGAGGCACGAGTGGACCTATACGCCCGACCTGGACAATGCTCCCCTGATGATAGCCGATAAGACCTCTTACACCTACACCCCCAACGGGCAGGTAGAAACGGTGAGCTACGAGAGGAACGGCAGCCCCTCTTATACCTATAACTATACTTATAATACAGCCGGCCTGCCCACCCTGGTGCAGCTGAACCATCCCAGCAGCAGCCAGTACAATTTTGCACTGAAGTACGCTTACGATGAATGGGGGCGCCTCATCGCTTCCCATTCCGGCAAAGACCTCACCAGCCTGAGCCAGGACAACGAGCTGCGCTACGATGCGCTGGGCTACCTGCAGCGCAGGGCGGTAGCACCTACCGGTATTCCCAGCGACCCTTTTTACGACTACCAGCAGTACGCCTACAACGCGAGGGGCGAGGTGACCCACATCCTCTCCAAAAAGCTGCAGCTGGTGCTGGAGCGCGACAAAGCCGGCAACATTACCCGCCAGCACTGGAGCAATGCGCAGGACGATTTTAGCCTGGGCGGGGCTCACCCTTACCGCGTAAACGAATACACTTACCAGTACGACAAAGCCAACCGCCTGGTGGCAGCCGATTACAGCGAAAAGCTGTACAGCGCCAACCCCTATGCAGCTTACATCAGCTCGGCCCAGGTCAACCCCCCGGCCGTAAACTGCACCACCTCTTACACCAGCGATATCGCCAGCGCCCTCAACTACCTGAACGCTAACGAAACCTTCCTGCTGGGAGACAACGGCCTGAGCGGCCCGCAGTTGACCGACTACAAAAACAACCTGCTGCCCGCCCTGGCTACCATGCTGGAAGAGGAGGGCCACCATTACGAAACCATGGACGAGCTGGAACAGCGCGATTTTAACATACTGGTAGAAGAGAACCAGGACCGCGAACTGCTCTACCGGGCTGAAGGGGGTTATTATCACACCTATGGCGCTACGGTGGGCCAGTACCTCACGGCCTTGTACGAGCGCGATGAACTGGAAGTGCCCGAAACTGCCATTGCCAGTTTTGAGGACTACCTGCAGGGCGAAAGGGAAGGGCTGGAAGAGCCCTTTTACGAGATGACGGCCGAAGCGCGCAACAGCCTGGTGAGCCAGATCATTGCGGTGGGCGAAGGCGAGGGCTACCAGCTGAATATAGAAAACCCGCAGGTGATCCATAATTACCTGCTGACGGGCAGTGCCGGGGAGGTGCTGCTGAAGAGGGATAATTTCCGGGATTTCCTGGAAGAAGTGCTGGAGCAAGACGGACAGGGCACCGAAAATGCGGCCGCCTACCTCACTTACCTGGACGGGGCGCTGGCCAGCCTGGAGCCTCCTTTTGCCCAAATGGAGCCGGCTGAGCGCGAAGCGGTGTTTGAGGCCGTGTACAACGAGGCCCTGGAACAATACCAGATACCGCTGGCCGAAGGCTCGCCCGCCCTTATCGACTACCTGCTCCGGGGGGGTGATTACCTGGACGCCAACAGCAATCACGTGCGCAGCAATATTTTAAAATTGATCGTGAT
>JANQHO010000057.1 GCA_028277105.1 Owenweeksia sp.
ATTCCTTTTTCGATCATATGGGCTACCGGGCTGTTGTGACTTTGACAAAGTGCTCTGGCCGCATCTAGCTTCCCGTTAACAACATGGTCTTTAATATGATCTATAAAATTACCGTCTATCTGATTGGCTCTTTTAATGGCATTAAAGCGCTCGAAGAAGATATATACAGCTATGATGGACAATATGAGCAGTACGCTCATGATGATGATCCCACCAATCCCACCACTGGTGATCAATTCCCAAATGCTGAGGGTTTTTTCTACGGGAACTTCTTCGCCCGTTTCACCGGTAGGTAATTCTATCTGTAATAAAGGAATATACATGCCAAGAGTTTATTTACACCCAAATATAACGGGCTAACTCCCAGCTTAATTATTTGCCAGAGGGTATTATTAACAGACTTACGTTTAAATGTGCAGTATGCTTTCCTGAAGGATATATGCAGCGGCACCGGCAAAATATCCTATAATAGCCAAAAGGGAAATACGCTTTAAATACCAGCCAAAAGAGATATTCTCTAATCCCATTACGGCAACACCAGCTGCAGAGCCAATAATAAGGGCACTACCACCGGTACCAGCACAGTAAGCTAAAAATTCCCAGAAAAGGCCATCCTGAGCAAAGAATACGTTTCCTCCAGCTGTAGATATATCGTACATACCCATAGCCGCGGCAACCAGGGGAACATTATCTACTATAGCTGAAAGTAAACCAATAATGATACTAATGGAGTAAATACCCGTAGGTTCTGATGTACCAAAACTATTGTCCAAAATACCCGCTAACTCACTTAACTGCCCGGCAGATTGTAAACTGGCTACAGCGAGAAGGATACCCAGGAAGAATAGAACACTAGCAGTGTCAATTTTCCGTAAAACACTAATTACGCTCAAGTGACTGCGTTCTTCATGATTTTTGGCCCGGTGTAATACTTCGGTTAAAACCCACAATAAGCCTAAACTGAACATCATACCCATAAAAGGGGGAAGGTGGGTATAGGTTTTAAAAACAGGGACGAAAAGCAAGCCCGAAACACCAGCAAAGAATACTATGTTCCTTTCACGATTGGTAGTGGGGCTAATGTAGTGATGTTTATCTTCTGCTCTATTAGGGCGTTGTACATTTCCTTTCATTCTAAAAGTCAAAATAATAAGAGGTACGATCAGACAAATCAAACTGGGGAAGATCAGCTTGGTAATAATGGCTACGGTAGTAACCTGGGAGCCAATCCAAAGCATGGTTGTGGTCACATCACCAATAGGTGACCAGGCACCTCCTGCATTGGCAGCTACTACTACCATACCCGCAAAAAACCAACGGTCATTTTTATCAGCTATCAATTTACGCAAGAGTGAGATCATTACAATGGACGTGGTAAGGTTGTCCAGGGCAGCAGAAAAGAAGAAGGTTAGTATACAAACTACCCAAAGCAACTTAACTTTCTTGGTAGTCTTGATTTTATCAGTAATAACGGCAAAGCCTTCGTGAGCATCAACCAGCTCTACAATAGTCATAGCTCCTAAAAGAAAAAAGAGAATGGAGGCAATTTCTCCCAGGTGTTCCAGTATTTGAAAGTGGGTAATGTAGTGATTAATGATTTGTCCCTTGCCTTCATGTGAGCCTCCATGAGTCATATTAAGAATATACTCAGGTATTGAACTAAAATCGACAATTTCGTTGGCTCCTAGAACGTAAACCGTCCAGCATAACACCCCTGTTACCAAAGCGGAAGCAGCTTTATCAATACGGATGTTGTGTTCCAGGGCTATGGCAGCATAACCGAGAACAAAAATTACGATCATTAAAATGTACATGGCAGGAAATTTAGATAAGTTGTTTTAAGGCTATTTCGTAGGCCGCTTTGGTCAGTTCGGTTTTGCTGTTATTCTTGGCTTGTGTTTTTAAAAGGGCGTGTTTAATGGTATTGGAAGTATCGAGGAAAATAGCACGATCAGAAATTTCGATATCATCTTCCATCAAGTAACCAAATACTCTCGCCATACCGCAATTGGAAATGAAATCCGGGATACAGCTAACCTTCTCATCAGCGTATTCAGAAATGGGACCGTAAAAGATCTCCTGATCGGCGAAAGGTACGTTAGCCCCAGATGAGATAACTTCTAAACCATTGCTGATCAAAGCATCTATATTTTTTTTGCTCACCAGGCGTGAAGCAGCAGCGGGGATAAAAACTTCAGCTTCTGTTTCCCAGATTTTTTTATTGGCTTGTTCAAAAGGAATAAGTTTATTGCTCACCAGGTAATTACCGGTCTTAGCGTTAAACAACTGGCGTATCTCTTCAAAAGTAAAGCCCTTTTCGTTTATCAGTCCACCCACCCGGTCTATTATCCCGACAATTTTGACACCTTGCTGAGCCAGGTAAAAAGCGGCAGCCGAAGCTACATTACCCCACCCCTGGATAATGGCTCTTTTACCCTCCAACTGTCCGCCATAAATATGATAGAAATGTCTTACGGATTCTGCCGTTCCGTAACCGGTAATCAGATCGGCTACAGTGTACTCTCTTTTTTCACTTTCTGCAGGAGTTAGTTCTTTGCGGGTAACAGGTAGAAGTACACCTTGCTGTAATTGCTTTATTTTTTTCTTTTTAACCTCGCTGCTGGGTTGGAAATACCCGGTAAGTATTCCTTCCTGAGGATGAAGAATGCCCAATTCGCGGGTAACAGGTATTACTTCGTGTATTTCATCAACGTTGAGGTCTCCTCCGGTACCGTAATAGCTTTTCAACAAGGGTTTAACCGCTTTATACCATCTTTCTAGCACCCCGTCTTTACGCGGATCGTTAGGGTTGAAATTGATACCGCTTTTAGCTCCGCCAATGGGAGGGCCGGCAACGGTAAATTTTATTTCCATGGTTTTAGCCAGCGAAAGCACCTCGTGTTCGTTAAGGCCTATACGCATACGAGTACCACCTCCCGCTGCTCCGCCTCTCAATGAATTGATTACTACCCATCCTTCTGCATCGGTTTCACTGTCGTGCCAGTGAAAAACTATTTCTGCGGGTTTTTCCTCGTACTTACTAAGGAGCTCCTTCATATTGATTTTTGATGCGGACAAAAATAATAAAAGACCCTTCGCTTGGGAGGTTGAAATGATATAATCTCATTTTATAATTCGATCAATTGTAAATGATCCCGGAAGAATGGCTGTGGGCTGCTCCAGTGGCAGAACTCAGAATGTTTATCTCATTTCTCAGGCGCAGTACGCCTAATAGTGCAAATACCAGTGCTTCTTTAAATTCTATCAGTTGTGGTTCAGGGATAGTGAGTTTTTTTCCTGAAAGCTTTCTTATCCTCTCCATTAAAAAATCATTGTAAGCTCCGCCTCCAGTTACCAGAATGGTTTCGATCTCAATTTTTTGCAAAGTATTGCTGATCTGATGGGCGGCATGTTCGGTAAAAGTTCTGAGTTTAGATTTGATTTCCGTTTCGGGTTGAGAAAGTAATGGTTCAATATTTTTCATTACCCACTCAGCTCCCAGGGTTTTTTGCCTTGCTTCCAGGTAATAGGATATTTTGTTGAGCGATGTCAATAATTCATTATCGAGCCTTCCGTTTCGACCCATATTCCCGTTCTCATCAAATGCTTTACCGGTTTGCCGGGCCAGATCATTCAGCACAAAGTTTAACGGGCAGATGTCAAAGGCTATGCTTAGCCCGTTTTCCCGGTAAGAAATATTGGCAAAACCTCCCAGGTTAAGACGGGCATTGTATTCCGAAAAAAGTAAGTCATCGCCTATGGGAACAAGAGGAGCCCCCTGCCCACCCAAAGCTATGTCCTGATAACGGAAATCACAAATAGTAGTAATGCCTGTTACAGTTTTAATATGAGCTCCGTGACCGATCTGGCAGGTATAACCCTTATCCGGAGCATGAAAAAGTGTATGGCCATGAGAAGCAATAAGATCGATATCTTTTTCGGGAATATGATGATCGGAGAAAAACCGGTTAATTAGGTTTCCGAAGTAAATACCCAGCTCTGCATCTAACAAAAGAAGGTCTGAAGCATGTAAATGAGGGTTGAAGGTCAGTCTGGTTAACCAATTTTCCGGGTAGGGATAGGTATTGCTGTTGAGAATATCGTAATTCCATTTATCCTCAATTTTTTGGAAGAGTACATCAACCAGATCAACCCCATCCAGAGAAGTACCACTCATTAAACCTACAGCACGATAAGTTTCAGTCATTCATTTGTTGTTAATATAAGATTTACTGCGTTTGCCTTACCTTTGCCCTCCCTCCAAATATAATCAGGTAATATAATTAAAGACAGTATATGAAATTTCAATTGACAGAAGAGCATCTGATGATTCAGAAGGCTGCTCGCGATTTTGCTCAGAATGAGTTATTACCCGGAGTAATTGAACGCGATGAAAAGCAGCAGTTCCCTACAGAACAGGTAAAAATGATGGGAGAACTGGGTTTTTTAGGTATGATGGTGGATCCAAAATACGGAGGAAGTGGATTGGACACAGTATCCTACGTACTGGCTATGGAAGAGATTTCTAAGATTGATGCCTCGGCTTCGGTAGTGATGTCAGTAAATAATAGCCTGGTATGCTGGGGGCTAGAGAAATTTGGTACAGAAGAGCAAAAACAAAAATATCTTGTTCCCCTGGCTAAGGGAGAAATAATTGGTGCTTTTTGCCTGTCAGAACCTGAAGCTGGTTCTGATGCTACTTCACAGAAAACAACTGCTATTGATAAAGGCGACCATTATCTTTTAAACGGGAATAAAAACTGGATTACCAATGGCAATTCAGCTTCGGTTTACCTGGTAATGGCTCAAACGGATCTGGATAAAGGCCATCGCGGTATTAATTGTCTTATAGTGGAGAGAGATATGGAAGGTTTTACCGTAGGAAAGAAGGAAGATAAACTGGGTATCCGCGGTTCCGATACCCACTCTTTGATGTTCCAGGATGTAAAAGTTCCCAAAGAGAACAGGATAGGGGAGGATGGCTTTGGATTTAAGTTTGCCATGAAAGTTTTGAACGGAGGCCGGATCGGCATTGCTGCCCAGGCTTTGGGGATTGCTTCTGGTGCTTATGAGTTGGCCTTGAAGTATGCCAAAGAGCGCAAAACCTTTGGCAAGGAGATCGGCAAGCATCAGGCCATTGGTTTTAAATTGGCCGATATGGCCACCGAAGTGGAAGCTGCCCGTTTGATGTGTATGAGAGCTGCCTGGCTCAAAGATCAGGGGTTGCCATTTGACAAAGAAAGCGCCCAGGCCAAGCTGTATGCTTCAACAATTGCCATGAAAACTACGGTGGAGGCGGTTCAGGTGCACGGGGGCTACGGCTATGTAAAAGAGTATCACGTAGAGCGCCTTATGCGTGATGCCAAGATCACCCAGATTTACGAGGGTACTTCCGAGATCCAAAAAATAGTCATCAGCAGAGCACTCCTGGAAGACTAACCAAATGTTCTCAGTTATGCAAGTGTGCTGATTTTGTTTATTTGTAAATTGGTGTAGCACAAAACAATAAACCAATTCTTGATAAAGAGACTTAGCTATCTCGGGGAACATCACCTTCAACATCGACTGAAAGATATTAAATACCTTCAGCGATCTAATTTTTTTGCAGTTTTTGTTATTCTTTTAGTGCCTGTTTTTATACCGGTTTTTTTGTGGGTAGGAGCTGGCTGGCATACGAT
>JANQHO010000033.1 GCA_028277105.1 Owenweeksia sp.
AAATCAGGCTATAGCTCCTAACTAGAGTGTCCATGGTTCACTTTCTCCTTTTCCCTTTTTCACCTTCTAAAATTAACGGACAAGTCTAAAGGAGTGTCACGCAAGAACGGGATGTGTCGAAGACTGATAAACTATCTTTGATTCACCCTTCGATACATTTTGGTTTCACCAAAATACTCAGGGTGACGACAAACCTCAAACCTCGAACGTCAAACTATTTCCTTTCAAACAGTGCCACACTTTCTATATGAGCCGTATGCGGAAATTGATCTACCAAAGAGAACTTCTTAAGCTGATAACCCGCTTGCTCTAAGACTTCAATATCCCGGGCCTGGGTAGCGGGATTACAGGAAATATAAACCATGCGATCAGCCTGGAGGCGGATCACTTTACGCAAAGTTTTAGGAGTAATGCCTGCCCTTGGTGGATCCATCACTACCGTATCGATCCGGTTAACATATTGAGGATGTTCCAGTAAAAATTTGCCCACATCCGCAGCGTAGAACTTCAAATCCTCAAAACCATTGCGTTGGGCAGTGGCTTGGGCATCTGCTACCGCTTCAGGGATCAGTTCCACGCCTATGATCTCTTTGTTTACAGAGCGTTGCGCCAATAATTGGGTAATGGTACCCGTGCCGGAAAAAAGATCCATCACTACCGGCTTATTACCAGGAGCGGTCTCAAAAACGTAATCCAAAGCTTTGGTGTAAAGCTTCTCCGCACTGGCAGGGTTAGTCTGGAAAAAGCTTTCCAGGCTAATTCTAAACTTCAGGCCAAGTATTTCCTCGATCAATTCATCCTCACCAAAAAGGAGATGCTGAACCCCATCTGTGGTGTTGGGGCGGTCGCCCGTATCATTATTTACGGTATGTACCAGGCCTTTAATATTAATGCCCTCCAGGCAGAGCATGAAGTTTTTGAAGTCCTCCCGGTCAAATTGATCCAATTCGGAAGAAGAAGTCACCAAATTGATCAATAAAGCATTTTGCGAAAAAGATTTACGCACGGTTAAAAAACGGCAAAAACCGGTTGCTTCTTTAGGATGCCAGGCACTAAAGCCCCTTTTGGTAAAATAGTTTTCTATAGCGGGCATTTGCTTTTCCAAAGCCGCATCAAACATACCCGTATCGCCTTTCAGTTTTTCTATGGAGAGCCATTGTCCCCGCTTCTTAAAGCCCAAAGCAAAGCCAGGGCGTTCTTCATCTTTCAAACAGTCGTATTCCACTGCTGAAAAAGAGTATTCCATCTTATTGCGGTAATGGAAATTTGACGGGGAGGGGATGAATTCATCCAGCAATTCCTCGGCATTCTCCACCTTGGCGATGCGTTTAAAAAGCTCTAAGGAAGTTTTCAGCTTGTACTCGTGCTGCTTTTCTATAGGTAGATTGATGTAAGGCGCTCCGGGTATGGGGAAGTAGCCCAGATCGATCTCCTGAGGACTGACTTCCAGTACTTTGAGTAGCTTGGTTTCGGCAAAATGATTCTTCACCTTCACCATTTTAACCTGAACTCTTTGTCCCGGAATAGTGTTAGGTACAAATACAATGAAGTTGCCCTGTTCGGTAGGAACTTTAGAAATTCCCTTTCCTTCAAAGGCGAGATCGTGTATCTCTAAATCTGTTTTCTGATATTTGCGGAACGGCCGTAATTGCGACATGAGGGCGCAAAAATAGTCCAAACAATGATTCCGAACACGCACACTGAGCCCTTCGATGAACTCAGGACAGGCTCAATCGAAGTGTAGCGAGGAATCTATTAGAGCAGTACGTTAGTAGATGCCTCACATTGTTCGGCATGACCAGGAAAAAGTTATTCCGAGCGAAACCAAGGGTAGCCTCCTTGACTACGCCTGCCTACTGCAGGCAGGCTCGTGGAAGCTAACTAGGCTGTAAATTGTTAAGCGCTCATAAGCAATGAATCCAGTACCCTTCGACAGGTGCTACCGCGAGCTTGTCGAGTGACTCAGGGTACAAATAAAGAACAACTAAAAAATAATTACAAAAACTAAAATTTTATGTCAGTAGCTCACGATACACTCAGCTCCCAGCAAGCCATGGAACTCGAAAATAAATACGGTGCCCATAATTACCATCCCTTACCCGTTGTACTAAGCAGGGGCGAAGGCGTACACCTGTGGGATGTGGAAGGCAAAAAGTATTACGATTTCCTTTCGGCTTATTCTGCTGTGAACCAGGGGCATTGCCATCCCCGTATTATTGAGGCGCTTAAGAGCCAGGCGGAAGTATTGACTTTAACCTCCAGGGCTTTTTACAATGATGTATTAGGAGTTTACGAAAAATACATAACCGAATATTTTGGCTATGACAAGGTTTTGCCCATTAATACGGGTGTTGAAGGAGGAGAGACAGCCGTGAAGCTATGCCGCAAGTGGGCTTATGAAGTAAAAGGCATAGCCCCCAATAAAGCCAAAGTATTGTTTGTCAACGGTAACTTTTGGGGCCGGACCTTAGCGGCTGTATCCAGCTCAGATGACGAGGACAGCTATGGCAATTACGGCCCTTTTATGCCCGGTTTTGAATTGATCCCTTACAATGATATTCCCGCTTTGGAAAAGGCTTTGGAGGATCCCAACGTAGCGGGTTTTATGGTAGAACCCATCCAGGGGGAAGCCGGGGTAGTGGTGCCGGATGAAGGCTATTTGAAAAAAGCTTACGACTTATGCCAGGCTAAAAATGTATTGCTCATTGCCGATGAGGTGCAAACCGGTATTGGCAGAACGGGTAGATTGCTGGCCAGCGAGTACGATGGCATAAAGCCGGACATTGTCATATTAGGCAAAGCCCTTTCCGGTGGCGTGATGCCCGTTTCTGCTGTTTTAGCCAGAGACGAAATTATGCTGACCATTAAGCCCGGACAGCACGGTTCTACCTTTGGTGGTAACCCTTTAGCTTGCCGTGTAGCGATGGCCGCTTTGGAAGTGCTCAAAGACGAAGGCTTAACAGAAAATGCTTACAGATTGGGTGAAATTTTCCGCTCGGAGATGAATCAATTCATTGAAAGCAGCCAATTGGTAAAACTGATACGCGGACGTGGCTTGCTCAACGCCATCGTGATCAATGATACCGAAGACAGCAGCACCGCCTGGGATATTTGCGTGAAACTAAGAGACAATGGCTTACTCGCCAAACCCACTCACGGCAATATTATCCGTTTTGCTCCCCCTTTAGTCATGACCGAAGAGCAATTACTGGATTGCGTGGAGATTATTAAAAGGACGGTTGGGGAGTTTGAAGGGCAGGGGTGAGACTTTAAAGTTCTGTCTAAAGTCTTGCCGTACTACGGCAGTGGCTATCATTTATTAGTCATTGTTAGCAATAGTTGTTTGCTCCTATAGCGTTCCGAATAACAGATCACAATTATATTGGGGGTAAACCCAACTCTTTGAGATATTCATTGTGCTTATCGGCAGCAGCTTTGGCTTTCTTTTCAAGGCTCACTAACTCTTCATGGACTTCTTTCAGGTCAATCTTCTCTTCGGGCTTTGCCGTACTAACGTAGCGTGAAATATTAAGATTGAAATAATTGTGTTCGATTTCTTCCATGGAAACCCTGCGGGCATAGCGCTCGATCTTTTCTGGGCGGTATTGGTAGGTCTCTACGATCTTCCTGATGTGATCTTTATTGAGGCTGTTTTGGCGTTTGCCTTTGTCAAATTCTTCGCTGGCATTGATAAACAGCACATCATCGAACTTTTTGCACTTTTTCAGTACCAGGATGCACACCGGTATACCGGTGGAGAAAAAAAGATTGGAAGGCAAGCCGATCACCGTATCAATATTGCCATCCTGCAATAGCTTCCGCCTGATCTTATCTTCTGCACCTCCCCTGAAGAGTACCCCATGCGGCAAAATGATGGCCATGGTACCTTCTTTGCCCAGGAAATGAAAACCATGCAGCAGGAAGGCAAAGTCTGCAGCTGATTTTGGCGCCAGACCATAGCTTTTAAAACGAAAATCCTGCCCCATTTCCTCCTTAGGCTGCCAGCGATAGCTGAAGGGCGGATTGGCCACAATGGCATCAAACCCTACTTTTTTGGCCGGATTGATCTCGTTCAAAAGGGCCCAGTCATTTTTGAGGGTGTCACCGTGATGGATCTCAAACTCGGTATCTTTTACACCATGCAAAAGCATATTCATGCGGGCCAGGTTATAGGTGGTAATATTCTTTTCCTGACCGTAGATTTTACCAATGCCGTATGGCCCCATTAGCTTGCGTACATTCAGCAAAAGCGAACCCGAACCACAGGCAAAGTCCAGGATTTTTTCCAGGCGGGATTTTTTCCCGTTAGCCGGGTCCTGGCTGTCGAGCACTACGATCTCCGACAGTATGGTAGAGATTGGTTGAGGGGTGTAAAACTCTCCTGCTTTTTTGCCGGAGCCTGCCGCAAACTGACCGATAAGGTATTCATAAGCATCCCCCAGAATATCGGTATCGGTAGAGAATTGGGCAATGCCTTCGGCTATCTTTTGGATGATGGTGCACAACCGGTCATTGCGGTCGGTATAGCCCTTGCCCAACTTTTCAGAATCGAGATTGATCTCTGAAAATAGCCCTTGAAAAGTGCTTTCAAAGGAATGGTTTTCGATGTATTTAAAACCTTTTTGCAGGGTGCGCAGTAGATCATCGCTTTGGGTACGCGCCAGCTCAGCGATATTGCTCCACAAATAGTCTGGTTCTATCACATAATGCACTTTTCTGCGCATTTGCTGCTCAAATTCCGGCACATCGGCCTCATTAGCTTTGTACCATATCGCCAAAGGCCGTTGTTTCACATCCTCTGTAATGTTTGGATAATCCCGTCCCAACTCTTTTTTGGCTGCTGTCTCATAGTTATCCGACAGATAGCGCAAAAAGAGGAAGGAAAGCATGTAATCGCGGAAGTCATCCGCATTCATGGCCCCGCGCAGATCATCGGCTATGGCCCAGAGTGTTTTTCCCAGTTTTTGCTGTTCTATGGCTTTCATGCGTCTCTTCTAATGGAATTTGAAATGGTATTTAGCTATTAGTTTCTCAAATACCTCTTTAAACAAGCTTTCCTCTGCTTCCGACATTTCATAGAATTGAAAACGATAGGCATTTTGATGCGAAAGTGAGTTTATCCGACTGATGGTTTCTTCAATATTTTGGATACCTATCTGCTCTAAAATATAACTGACTTTTCCAGAACCCAGGAAGGAAGAGATATTCTCAAGAACTTGTCTTAATAACACAAAGTGATACATGAATAGTTGATCCTTTATGGCATCTTCTATAGTTTGAAGGAGGTGAAGGTGAAACAAGAATACGTCCTTATCATGTTTTTTTAGTTTCAATTCATTATTCTTATTACTTAAAATAAAAGCCTTGGTCAAGTTTCTATATCGACTACTTTTCTCGCCCTTTTTTAATCGGTCAAATAAAATCGAAAACAGTCCGATGTGATGGGTTGTAATGATGATTCGCTTGTTAGCGTAATTACTTTCTATCAAATCGAAAATCGACTCAGCAGTTATGAAAATATTATGCTCATCTAGGCTTGAAACCGGGTCGTCAATTAAAATGTGGGCATCTTGCTGATTAGCCCAGGCATCAACTTCAAACAGCGCCAAGAAAAAGCTCCAAACAAAAATCCGTTCTTCCCCCCTTGATATTTTAATAGGGGTATGATCATCATCAATAAAGAAAGTGATAGATTCGATCCCTTTCTCCGGATCGTCATACAGGTTAAAGTTGAATTTATACTTAGGGGCGTACGGAACCAACTTCTCTTCAATAAGCTCGGTAGTAAGAAAACTGTGAAATTGGCTTAAGCTGCTCGGTAATACCTGAAGACTTACATTGGCGTTATTGTGTTCCTCGTCATTATCCCACACGAATAAGTCTTCACTGAAAGCATTGTAATAAACTCCGGCATGTTGGCCGTTGTCTGGGTTCTTGGTGATGTTCTTATATTCGACCGAGAGCCTGGTTTTTCCGGTAGCGTTAAAAGCATAAATGAGAATGATATTCTCGTTCAGGTCTTTTAATTGTTGGGCAATTTCGCTGTGCTTCATTTTCAGTGCTTATACATTCTTTTTTAAAGCTGGAAACAAACCCTGCATCAAACCCTTTTTATGGGCTTTCAAACCCTCGATCTTTTCGGCTTGTGCCGCAATCCACTCATCCAGGGTAGAAAGGCAGGCCGCGATTTTTTGTTGCTCGGCTTTTTGGGGAAGCATTACATGGTATTCCATCATCGCAGATTTATCACCACGTGGCATTTTGACACCTTTTGCACTTTTCATAACATAGTTGATAAAAGCATCATTTCTAAGCAAAAACGACAAAAATAATTCGTTTACCTTAACACCTGCACGAACAACAATGATATCATTAGATGCTGCTCCGACTATACTAGATAGCCATACCTTTTTCAGGTATGGTCGAATGTTGGAGATTAGAATATCTCCTTCTTTGAATTTTGTGAAAGAACCTAATGGTGGAAGTTTAGAAGCTATTTTTATTCCACTGTAATCAGGTAAAATATTTTCCGTGCTGACATAGTTTTCTAATCTTAATTCTTCGAGACGTGCTTTTTTACTTACGAATGAAGAAACTTCTTTATGGCCAAGTGTAGTTTCCTTCCACTCCCCACTATCCTCAAATTCCGGGAAGCGCAGTTGGGGTACTTTTTCACCTTTGGTTGGGAAAAGCTGCTGTAGCAGGCATTTTTTATGAGCCTTCAGCCCTTCCAGTTTCTGGTTTTCGGCATCTAGTAAATCATCTAAAGAAGAAAGGAAGGTTGCTATTTTTTGTTGTTCTTTCGAATCTTGGGGAAGCACCAGAGATTTAGAAAGAAAGACATCGTTTTTAATATTTATTGTGTTTTTAGCTCCCTTCTGAACTATTGATTCCAGATAATTGAATGTCCTTTCTGGGTATTTGAAATAAGCATCAAGTATTACACCAATCGCATTTGTTTCAGGTGTAAAAACACCATAAAGAGGCGATACAATTACAGGTTTTGAAACCTTACTCTGCTTAATTATTCCATATGGAAAATCCCTAGTTGGGCTCTTGGTGTAAATAACATCACCTGGAAGTACCCTTTTGTAATGGTCGGTATTTGCCGCAGCAAAACTTCTACCCAAATGTTCAATTTGATTAATGACACCTTTATGAACAGATACCGAATAAACTTCTTCCCCACCTTCACTTTTAGTGCCATGTTCGAAGAGAACTTCGGAAAGCTTCATTTTTATCCATGTGTCTTTATCTACGAACTCAGGAAAACGTAACTCCGGTACCAACTTCTTTTTTGTTTGCTTACTCATAGGCCTTTAATCCGGATATTTCGCGTCCTTGGGCTTGTTTTTTGAGGAGGGGCAGCAGTTCTTCCATTAGCACCAGTTCTTTTACCCTGCGTTCTTTCCAGCCTAACTCCAAGGGTTCTAACAAGTCGGTCAGTTGTTCCCCGTCAAAGATCATCCGGCTTAGTATGCCGTCTACAAAGCCTTTCAAGGTTTCCATTGCAAGGCCATTGCTGCGAGCCACCTCAGCCAGTTCTTTATCGGCTTTCTCCGCCTTAAACAACTGGTAACCTTCGCGTATTTCCTCCACACTCTTACCGCTAGCCGCTTCCAGCGTATTGATATAGGCCGTAAGGTCTTCGCGCTCTTCCATCAGTTTAGAGTCAGCGCTAAGTATGCCTATCAACTGCTCTCGCGTCATCTTCTGTTTAGAAGCTTTGTTTTGAGTGAACCTGGCCATCAGCCCCATGATGTAGTCATAGTCTACCACGGCAGAAGCAAAAAGTACCAGCTCAAAGTCCACCTGCTGCACCTGGGGATCGGCCTCATCGCCATTTTCTTGTTGTTTTTCCTGCAGCATTTTAGCCGTTTCCAGGTAAGAGCTGCGGAATTCCCGCAGTTGGTCCTGGGGCATCAGATCTTCAATTTGGGCCTTTTGTTCTTCGCTCAGATCAGTATACTGGTCGAGCTGCGTTTTCAGTCGCTGCACTTCTTTGAACTGTCTGACAAACTGAATACGGGCGGCATCGCCTTTCAACTTGTACACCTCCTGGGGTTCGTTCACCAGATCACGGTTTTCCATAAACTGGCCCATGGCTGCTATGGCCTTTTCAAATTTTTCAATTACCACCGGAGCGGGATCTACCAGCCATACTTCTTTAGCCCTATCTTTTTGCTCCCCGGAAAAAAGAGCTATGGCCTTATCTACGGCATCCTGCTGCTTTCTGAAATCCAGAATGTTGCCGTAAGGCTTGGTGTCGTTCAAAATGCGGTTGGTGCGCGAAAAGGCCTGTATTAAACCGTGATACTTCAGGTTTTTATCTACATAAAGCGTGTTCAGGTACTTCGAGTCAAAACCGGTAAGCAGCATGTCCACCACAATCGCTATATCAATTTTATTGGCATGCGGATAATCGGCATTGGTGAAGCGCTGGAACTTAATACGCTGCTGCACATCCTGGTAGTACGAGTCAAATTCACTGATCTTGTGATTGGTAACGTATTTTGTGTTGTAATCGCCAATGATTTCTTTCAGGGCCGCTTTCTTGATCTCCGGGCCTTCCTTGTTGTCGGCCTTTTCCTGTTCCAGGTCTTCCTGGAGTTGTAACACATCTTTATTGCCCTCGGCCGGAGGGGAAAACACACAGGCTATGTTCAACGGCCGGTAGTTTTCATCCTGGGCTTTTTTATCTTCCTGCAAGCTTTTAAAAAGCCGGTAATAAGCAATGGCTTCATTGATAGAAGCTGTGGCAAACACAGCATTGAAGCGCCTGGAATGTGTGGCGGCATCGTGCTTTTTATGAATGGCATTGGCTACCGCTGCCCGGTGTGGTGCACTGTTGGCCTCCAGCTTTTCCTCTGATTTAAAGTAGTCGATGTGAAAGCGCAACACATTGCGGTCGTCAATGGCGTGGGTAATGGTGTAGGCATGTAGCTCTTTTTGAAAGATATCTTTTGTAGTGACGTATGTCCCAATAGTGCCATCAATTTGTTTGTAAGTAGCATTGTCTTCAAAAATGGGGGTGCCGGTAAAACCGAACAATTGTGCTTGAGGAAAAAACTCCTTGATGGCTTTGTGATTCTCGCCAAACTGCGAGCGGTGACACTCGTCAAAGATGAAGACCACGCGCTTGTCGCGTAAAGGCTTCAGTCGCTCCTTATAATTTTTTTGGTGATTGGCATCCAAAGCTAATCCCAGTTTCTGGATGGTGGTGACAATCACCTTGTCGGTATAGGCTTCCGAGAGCATGCGTCTCACCAGGGTTTCCGTGTTGGTGTTTTCCTCAACACTACCTTCCTGAAACTTGTTGAACTCTTCGCGGGTTTGGCGGTCCAGATCTTTGCGATCCACTACAAAAAAGCACTTTTCAATATCAGGATTATCCTTCAGTAAAGTGGAGGCTTTGAAGGATGTGAGCGTTTTACCGCTTCCTGTAGTGTGCCAGATGTAACCATTGCCGCGGTTCTGGTGAATGCAGTCCACGATAGCCTTTACCGCATAGACCTGGTACGGCCGCATCACGAGCAGCTTTTGCTCGCTGGCTACTAGCACTATGTATTTGCTGATCATTTCAGACAGGGTGCATTTGCTCAGGAACTTATCGGAGAAATCATCCAGGTGGGTGATCTTCTGGTTTTTTTCATCGGCCAGTTGATAAACCGGCAAAAACTGCTCATCGGCATTAAAACTGAAATGCGTGTTGTTGTTATTGGCTAAATAGTAAGTATTCGTGCGATTGCTAACGATGAAAAGCTGCACGAAACACAGTAGCGAATTGGTGTATCCGTTGCTTAGATCGCTTTTGTAATCTACAATTTGCTTCATGGCCTTGCGGGGACTCACTTCCAAGGTTTTCAACTCAACCTGAACGACCGGAATGCCGTTGATCAGCAACAGCACATCATATCGATGGTAGCTGTTTTCAGTATTCATGCGAAGTTGATGGATTACTTCAAAGTCGTTTTTACACCAGTCTTTGATGTTGACCAGGGTGTATTGAAGAGGAGTGCCATCTTCACGGATGAATGTATTTCTTTCCCTCAATTGCCTGGATGTAGTAAATACATCGGGATTGATAATATCATCGCGCAAGCGGGCAAATTCGGATGAAGTCAGTTTGCAACGGTTAAGCGCCTCGAATTTTTTCCGAAAGTTTTCCTCGAGGGACATTCTATCACGTATATTCGGGCGATAGGTGTATTTGAGGTCTTTGAGTTTTGCAATAAAGTTATCTTCTATTTGAGCTTCTTTGGTCATTAATTAGGCAAAGTTCAATTTTTATTTCTGAAAATCCTTCTCACAATTGTATAAATGCAATTGCGTCTATTTCTTTAAAACAAGCCCTATTTGTATTGATTGATGGTTATAACAGTTTGTAAACGTTTGCGAATGGTTTTGCCAGGATATCAGCCAGTCATCTCTACAATTATACTAATATTATCTTTTAGCGCCTTTTATGTTGCCAATTGTTAATTATGATTGATTATAGGTTGAAGAATAACCTTTCTGTTAAGGCTGAAATTAATGTCAGGCTTCGACCTGCTTGCTCTACCTGTCGTCTGTGGGATCACTCATACTGAAAGGTTTAAGTCGAGGGGCTGTTGTTTAGCCTCATTGTGGGTGGAGTGAAACGCAGACTTGCCTTCCAGCAGGCCCGCGATCCCATATATAGAGTCCGGCATGGTTACCCCAAAAAACCGTTACCCTTCAATTCATCCTCGAAAGCTTTGCTTTTGAGATACTCGAACAAATAAATTATCCACCCATGTTTTAATTAACTTAAATACAGCCGTTTCTATAGGAGCGGTTGTTACGGATATGGCCCGTTCCAGCAGCAGTGCATGGGTTGATTATGACAATGACGGTTGGCTGGACCTTTTTGTGGCTAATGCAGTGGTAGAGGATAACGATCTTTATCACAATAATGGCGATGGTACCTTTACGGCTATTACTTCCGGAGCTGTTGTAAGTGACGGTGGCCATTCCGTAGGGGTGGCCTTTGCAGATTACAACAACGATGGCTATATGGATCTGGCTATATCCAACGATTTTGCATCGGCTAATTTCCTCTACCTCAATAACGGGGGCAGTAACAATTGGGTGCAGTTTTCACTGGGAGGGGTAGTTTCCAATTACGCAGCCCTTGGGGCTAAGCTAAGGCTGTATGCCGGGGGTATTGCCCAGCTCAGGGAAATTACAGGGCAGACCGGACACGGAGCACAGAACGAACTCAGGGCACATTTTGGGATAGGCAGTGCTACCAGTATCGACAGCCTGGTCATCGAATGGCCTTCTTGCCTGAAAATGTATCTGTCGGATGTGGCGATCAATCAGGTTCATGAGATAAAAGAAGCGCTGATAGCATCAGATCCCGAGGATACGACCGTTTGCCCAACCCAGGATTTCTCATTGAGCGTTGAGACCTATGACACTGGTTATAACTACCAATGGAAAAAGGATGGTGTAAATTTGGTGAACGGAGGGAATATTAGCGGAGCTAATTCAGCTACACTTACGGTTACCAATGTGCAGCCTTCCGATGCCGGAGACTACACCTGTTTGATAACGGGTAGCTGTGCCGGTTTGACCGAAGAATCAGATACTGCATTTGTAAGTGTGGAAAGCTGCCTTGGAAGGCTGCACATTGGTAACCGTAAGTGTAGCTGAATTAGCTCCGCTAATATTCCCTCCGTTCACCAAATT
>JANQHO010000010.1 GCA_028277105.1 Owenweeksia sp.
CACGCAGGCATTACTAAAAAATACTACAGGTTCCTATAATATAGGCATTGGACGAGATGCCGGTGAAAATGCAACAGGCAGTAACAATGTGCTCATAGGTGATGAAGCAGGAGAATCTCTTACCAGTGGAAATGGTAACACCATGATAGGTAAAAGAGCGGGATTTGAAGCACAAACGAACCATTCGGTTTTTCTTGGAAGCTTTGCCGGCTGGAGTGAAACCAGAGATCAGATGCTTTATATCGAAAATTCAGGAGATACAGTACCCCTTATCGGAGGTAGCTTTAACAACCAAATTGTGGGTATCAATATGTCAGCCGACAGCTTACTATCGGGAGCTACCCTGCAGGTAGGCGGAGATATTTCTTTGGAAAATGGTGATGCTATAAATGAGTTTAGTACCGATGCAACTTTATCAGGTAATAGCGATCTGGCTGTACCTACCGAAAAAGCCGTGAAAAGCTATGTAGACAATTTCTCTAAAACGGTGAATTCAGCGGGAGGAGTTGGGAATTACCATTTTGGCTTAAACAATATGCAATCCCTAAATACGAATAGTGCAGAGTACAATCTAGCCATCGGAGATAGTAGCCTTTACACCTTAACGACTGGTGATAATAATATTGGTTTGGGTTATAATACGAATAGACGTTTGACTACCGGGCTTGCGAATGTTGCTATCGGCACGCAGGCATTACTGCAAAATACTACAGGCTCTTATAATATAGCTATTGGACGAGATGCCGGTGCAAATTTAACAGGCATTAACAATGTGCTCATAGGGGATGAAACAGGAGAGGAGCTTACCGGTGGAAACAATAACACCATGATAGGTAAAAGAGCAGGATTTGCAGCACAAACGAACTCTTCGGTTTTTCTTGGACACAAAGCCGGTTTGAATGAAGACAGAGATAGCATGCTTTATGTCGAAAACTCAAATACTTCTACTCCGCTTATTGGGGGCAGCTTTAACAACAATATTGTTGGTATAAACATGTCAACCGACAGCTTGTTTTCGGGTGCTACTTTACAGGTAGGCGGAGATATTTCTTTAGAAAATGGTGGTGCCATAAATGAGTTTAGTACGGATACAACACTGTCAGGCAATAGTGACCTGGCCGTACCTACCGAAAAAGCCGTGAAAACGTATGTAGATCATCAAATAGTAGATGGCTCTGTCACCAACGAAATCCAAACCATATCCAGATCTGGTACCACAGTGACTCTTTCCCATGGTGGTGGAACTTTTCAGGACAGTGTGGATAATCTGGGAAATCACACGGCCATTCAAAACCTTAACCTGGGCACCAATAAGTTGGTTGGAAACGGTGGGACCAGTGGTATATCTATTAGTAGCGATGGCCGTATAAGTTTGGCTTTTGGTGACTCAATTAATGAGTTTAGTACCGATGTAACTTTATCGGGGAATAGTGATACGGTCGTACCCACGGAAAAAGCGGTAAAAACCTATGTAGACAATTCACCTAAATTGGTGGATGCAGGGAATGGGAATTACCATTCTAATATAGGCAGCATGCAATCCGCAAACAGTGCTGCAGAAGACAATCTAGCCATAGGATCTCAAACCCTTAACGCTTTAACATCCGGTGATGATAATATTGGTTTGGGTGCTCTTAATCTAAATAACCTGACTACCGGGGGTTGGAATGTTGCTATAGGCAATTTGGCATTATCAGCTAATGAAACGAGTGACGGCAATGTAGCACTTGGGCATGCGGCTGCCAGATATACAACAGGCGCACGCAATGTAATAATAGGCGACCTGGCAGGAGGAGGTAGTTCAACTAACGCGGTTATAGGAGGTTATAACACCATTATAGGTGCTTCAGCAGGGTATTCAGCAGATACAGAATACTCCGTTTTTATTGGACACGAAGCCGGTTGGAATGAAGACAGAGATAGCATGCTTTGTATCGGAACCACAAGGAGTTCTTCTGCTCCACTTATTGGAGGGAGCTTTCAAAAGGATATTGTCGGTATAAATATGTCTACCTCCAGCTTACTTTCGGGTGCTACCTTGCAGGTGGGTGGAGATGCTTCTAAAAGTACCTCGGGTAGCTGGGCGGCCAATTCGGATAAGCGCTTAAAGACCAATATAGAATATATGGAAGCAGAAGAGATGCTTCAAAAAATGCTGGCCTTAAAAGGGGTTACCTACGAATGGAATGATACGGTAACCGGCATACCTCGTCCGGAAGGTGTTCAATATGGATTTATAGCACAAGACCTGGAAAAAGTATGGCCTTCTAAAATATCGAAAGATGGCCAGGGCTACCTGGTAACCTCTTATGGCGATTATGACCCTATGTTTGTAGAATCTATAAAAGCTCTTTACCAGAGGATTACGGAACTGGAAACAGAGAAGCAGCAGTTGCAGGACTCCATTGGCCAACTGCAGAGTTCCCTGAGCCAGGCAGAAAAGGAGAGAGAAGACATCCGGAATGACATGGACGAGAAGATCAAAAGCGAAAGAGAGGAGCTCAGAAGCGAAATAGACGACATCAAAAAGCTACTGAGGAGATTGTCTGTTCAGCAAATACGAGCTCAAAAGTAAACACCCCTTATCCGAACCATAAGTATTAATTCTTGTTGTGTTCAGTGAAAATGGCGATAGCAAGTTTGAGGAGGTATTATATTCCCTAAACTTCCTATCGGGTGCTTCAGGATAAACAGGACAAAATCATTCTTTGTTCAACAAGCGCTTAGAAAAGTATCTGCGGATACCTTACCTCACCCTCTCGCATTCCGCACTCACACCTGTCTGCCGACAGGCAAGACTCACAATGTTCCTTCAAACCAAAGCTGAACTGATAGAACAAACCTGTTTACTATTAGGCGTTTAATCTCCACCAGGCAAGATTTTTATGATTTACCTTCAAGAAATATCTACAATATGAAAAAATATAAGGCAAACTAAACAAGAAATCCTTACAGCTCTAGCTATTACCTCCTAATACTTTTGATGCATTGTATTTTGTTGCAATAACGTAATGCAAGACCATTAGACAATAACTTTAAAGGATGTAGTTAATTCTCGAGGAAGACTCCTCACCTGAAATTCGAAATCAGACAATTATGAGGCTAATACGCAAAATTGCAATTTTAATTATTCCTGTGTCTTTCTGTTGTTTTGAGATGAATGCTCAATTAGTCAATCAAGGTATCCTTTATGTAGGTAAAGAAACCACCCTGTCTGTTCGATCAGACATGGCTAATAATACAGGAGGAATCCTTCACAATGAAGGCACCATAGTGGTAAAAGGAGATATGGTCAATAATAGTACATACAATGGCAATGGTGCCGTTATTATGGCTAATCATTCCACTCATACTTCTCTTAAAATGGGAGGAGATACCATTTACAAACTGGTTCTTAGTGAAAGTGAATACACGCAGTTAACGCATGATGTTTATGTGGCCGATTCCATAGTCTTTACTGGAGGGGACCTGCTTCTTGCCGGACATACTTTAAAGTTACCAGACACCATAGGGTTTAAAAATCATTCAGCAACACGTCATATCACTACTAATTCCGGAAAAATTGTAATGGTAAATTTTGACAATGCCACTGGTATTGAGCTTCCTATTTCTTATGGCACTGATTTGGGATACACCCCTTTAACCATAGCTAACACCGGAGCTGCCGATCACTTTACCATTCAAATGACAGACAGCGTTACTGACAATGCTCAGCGCTCAGGAAATATTACCCCCTCAAACGATAGAGTGGAAGCTATGTGGATGATGGATGATTCATTAAACACGGCTTACAACTTAAATCTCACCTTAAAGTGGCAGGCTGACGAGGAGGGAAGTTCTTTTAATACTGCAAATTGCGGTATTGCTACCTACGAAAATGGAAAGTGGAATTTAAATCCTGGCGATTTGGCCAATTCTCCTAATCGATCTCTATCCAAAACCGGTATTACCAATATTGAAGATATCGCATTCGCGATTGGAGATGGTGAGAGTGATCTAATATCAGGATTGACGTTTGCCTTGAAAGTATTCCTGAGGGGGCCTTATAATACTACTAATGACAATATGGACAACAGTATTAACGGGATCATTCCCACTACCGCGGCCAGCACATCCGTATATGGCGGTGCACCATATTCTTACACCGGTTCGGAAAGTTTTGTTACAGCCCCGGCTACTGCTGTAGATTGGGTGCTGGTTGAGCTTCGGGATGCAGCCTCTCCAGCAGCGGCCACTAGTTCTACTGCCGTAGACACCGTAGCGAGCCTGTTAATGCAGGATGGCACTATCAAAGCGGCTGATGGTATCAGCAATATCGCTTTTGAAGGGGTTAGTATCAACAATAATCCATACGTGGTGATCAGGCATAGGAATCACTTGGATATTATGAGTAGCACTGCCGTTACGCAAAGTGGTGGCCTATATACGTATGACTTCACTACTGCTGCCACCCAGGCTTATGGTACAAAAGCCCAGACTTTACTGGAAACCGGAGTATACGGCATGTTTGCCGGGGATGTGAATGGCGATGGTTCTATCGTATTCAATGGTATCAACTCAGATAGGGAGCTCGTCTTAATTCAAGTCGGAGCTAACTCACCTACTTCTCCCCAACAGGGCTATTCTGCTGAAGATACCAATATGGATGGTTCTATCGTATTCAATGGTATCAACTCAGATAGGGAGCTCGTCTTAATTCAAGTCGGAGCTAACTCACCTACTTCACCAAGACACGGACAAGTTCCCTAAATCCAAAAGTAAAAACCTGAGGCCTTATGAATAACTCCACTAAAAACAAATCCGAGGTGAAAAAAAATAGTTCTAATACCGCTTTTATCATGAATACTACAACGTTAAAAATGTGTGCCTTTCTGCTAACCTTTTGCTTTATCCCTTTTTGGGGCTTGAGTCAAACCTTCGAAGCCCGTATTGTCAATAAAGGCACTACAAAGTTAATTACTCATTCATCACATACTTATGCCTATGGCGGGATCGAGATCAGGGAAACTTCGGGTATCAATATCGCTAAAGCAGGTTATATAATTACAAATTTCAATATTGCCATTTGTATGCCAAAGGATACAACAAACCAAAAAGATATACAGGGGGTTGCTGACGTTGGTATTGGGCTATACCCTAATAATGGAGATTATCAGACTTCTACCCTTTTTACATCTACATCATTTAGTGGGCTTGTACATGATTTCATAACCTACGATATAACCATAAATGGTACAGAGTATGTTATGCGTGCTCTGGCGATGAACAATAATCCCTTAACTTTTGCTTCTGACATGGTACAAAATGAATGGGTTGAGATTACTCAATTTATAATGACTGGTCTCTATCCCTCTACTACTCTGGAAGATGTTACTATCTGTGATATTAGTGCTAATTTTCTTGGTGCTTCTCCTCCTATGAGCCGTCCTAATATTACTTATGCTGACTATACTGTCTCTCCGCCCGTCATTGGTATCGGGGTGGATGACCCTGCTGATTTTAATCATATCTTCTATAGAAATGGATATTGGAGCCACGGAAGCGGTCCAGACTTTGAGCCGGATAGTAGTGATGGCTCTAAGGATATGGTCATCAATAATGCCGCCACTTTACCAGCCAATGTTGCTGTAAATAACCTTACACTGGAAACGGGTGCCACGCTAACCGTAAGCCCTGGTAATAGCTTTCAGGTGAATGGTACGGTTACTAATCAGGTAGGAACTGCCAATGGATTTTCCGTAGAGGCAGATAACACCGGCTATGGGCAATACATGGGGCCTGCCATTGAAGGAACATTTGAGCAATACGTAGGCAGTTCAGCAGGGTGGAGACATTTGGGATGGCCGGTAAATGAAGATGCCGATGCATTAAGTGGTGTGTTAGTAAACTACACAACCAATGCTGCAAAAGCAAACATGTACACTTTCAATACATCAACCTTTGGCTGGGAAGTCGTTTCTGATTCTTCAACTATTCCGGGGGCGAAAGGTGTAAGCTTATATACTGGAGGAACCCATTTCCCTGTAACAAATAATACCTTAATGTGGACCGGAACGTCTAATAGCAGTGCCTCTGCTTTCACTTACAATTATTCCAATAATCCAGTTGGGGATGTAAATTATGATGGTTGGAACCTAATTGCTAATCCTTATCCGTGTAATGTGGATTGGCATAGTATTGATAATCAACAGTCTGGTGCTTTTAGTGCATATTCTATTTATAACCCAAATACTAATTCGTACGCAACGTACAGCGAAAGTGGAGGATCTTCGGGAGCATTTACCACCAACAGATATCTGGCACCTGGCCAGGCTATATGGGTAAAAACTTCTACCGGTGATAACGGCAAGTCCATCTCTTTTTCCAACTCAGATCGTTCCACAGATGGTGGAAATGTATTTGTGGGAAACTTTAAAACCAATTCAACAGGAAAAGGAACGCTTGACCGTATCAAGCTTGATGTAGTTTCCAAAACAACAGGATATAAGGATGGTTTAGTGGTTACATTTCCGAGCCTTTCCTCGGAGGGTTTTGAATCCCGATTTGATGGACACAAGCCAGCAAATGCTTCTCCTAATCCTAATTTCTTTTCTACATCATCTACCGGTGAAAGATTGGCTATCAACGCGTTCGGAATGTTTAACCCATCTAAAGTTGTTCCCGTAACCTTTGAGTCAGACCAATATGAGTCTTATGAGATTAGTCTTGAGCTGAATGATATTGATGCTGGCTGGGGAGATATTTATTTAGTAGACAAGTATGCCAATGAAATTCACAATCTGATAACAGAGGGTAAATATGAATTTACCAACACTCAAACTGCTCCTGCTGAACGCTTTGAGATCAGGTTCTCTGTTTCAATTGGAACCGATGAAGCTTACTCCAGCTTGGACGATATCAGAATTTACAGTTACCAAAGCACTGTAGCCATAAGCAGACCAAATCCTGCAGGCAAGCTGAAGGTGATCATGTATAACCTGGCCGGACAAAAGGTATTTGAAAACACCTTTGGAAGGGAAAAACTGATTGAGTTTGCCACCAACTTACCTAAGGCCTGCTACATTGTAAGGGCGCAGGATGCTAATGGTGCTCAGCAGAGGAAAAAAATTATGATTCAATAAAAGCAAAGAAAGAATTAGTAAAAACTTTAAATCTTAATCTATTATGAAAAACAAAAACCTGGGAACTTTAACCCTTTTAATAGTTCTGCTCGGTTTATCGGTAACTGCTTTTGCTCAGCCTACAGGTGGTGGCCCGGGCACTCCGGCACCCTTTGGATTTCTGGAGATTTTGATAGGAGCGGGAGCACTCTATGGCGCTAAGAAAGCCCACGATCAGAAACGAAAAGGCCACTCTTAAGAAAGACAACCCCTCCCTCCTTGCCATGTGCCATGCTTTTTTTAATGAGCCAATGAGCCGTGAAAGATCAGGCAAATGAAGATTGCTACAATGAGTGGGTTTTCGCGAAAACCCACTCATTTTTTGGACTTGCTTCTTAGATCAGAAGTTAAAATAGGAAAAGAGAAAGTGAACCCTACCCTTATTCACTCTATATATTGATCCAGACTTCCTTCTTTTCATTATGCTGGCTCAAATAGAAATTAAGGGATCAATGTTATAGAGCTCACCATTTTGAGATTTTAAACCGAACTCCCGTTTTTACAGGTTCAACCGTAGGATTGGGCTAAATAAAACAAGCTTGAAAAGTCCGTTACACTGCAGAGTTGAATTTTTTTTAGGGTGATCATGTTTGGGTCTGGTATGGATTTGAAGAGCAAAAGTTTGCTTGAAAATCGTACAGCATCGAAAATCATAAAATAGTTAAACTCAGTATTATGAAAAATGTCCAAAATAAAAAACAACTTGATCGTCAGGCTAAAAGACACTATTCTTTAGGTAAGATTATTCATGGTACACGCAAAAAGAACAAAACTCTTAAAATAGTGGAGTTAAAGGAAGGTGGTTATAAAGTGATCTTCAACCGTTACCTGTGGGGGTTAATAATATACCAGCAAGCCGAAACTTCTAGAACTTTAGACAAAGCTAAAAGTTTATATATAAGACTGGGTTACCAAAAGTTCAAAGGGTATTTCTAATGCTTCAGGGTTGCCAATTTCGAACGTTCTTATTGATATGAAAGCTATTTGCAAAACTATTTTTAATTACACATACCAGATAGGGCTCTGTAGTCATTGACGTGGTTTGTTACATATCTTTGATCTTTGATGATTCCACTTTCTTACCTCTCTAAGACCTAAAGCAAAAAAACTTTCAGGTCTTCTGAAGTCGTTAAAGGTGTTTATTAATGTTAATACTTGAAATCAACCTTGGCAAATAACTTCTCATCTCTTTCAGTAGATTAACTCTAATACTGAAGTAGTTACTTTGATAATAACCAAAGTAACTTGATGGTAAACCTCTGATGTGATTGGTTATCAATAGTTCTGTAAAAAATTCTTTGGAGTTTACTTCTTTTAGAAGTTTTTCCTTGTGGAATAGCATTGTGAAATATCCCATAGATGTAGGATATAAACTCCATCCAGTACCTAATATAGCAGCCTTTAGTAGCGAATAATTTTGCTTTATACTTTTAATATTATCAATGGCCAGTTTGTTAATTAGATCGAAATTTCCGTTTTGATGAAACATATCTAACACTCTCAATTGAGTTATACAAAACCCCCCGGAAACATTGCCAGCTAAGCCTTCTATGCGTTCAATAATTTTACTCTCGCCAATTATTACCGAAGATTTAAGATTGTTCAAAAATAGATTTTTGGTGAGCGATGTTATTACAACTTTTTTCTCTTGTTTATTGAGTTTAGATAGCTTTTCCCTTTTTATATGATTTACAGATTCATTATTCCAATCAAGACCTCCTAGTGAGTAATCAACTATCAACCAGAGTGATTTCTTTTGACAGATTTCTATAATTCCCGTAAACTCCTCGATAGGAATAGGTATGCCAGCACTATAAACGGGATCTGTTATGATCAGAGCTTCAATATATTGTTCGGAAATTTGCTCATTCAGCTTCTCAAGATTAAACCAGAAATTGTTATGGTCATTAAGATGAAAGAAGCTTAAATTACCACCGAAATCGTCAATTGTCTCTATTATAGGGTAATAAGCGGGTGTTACCACCATAAATCTTTTAATACCAAGTTTAACGAGGGAGTAAATGGTTAAGTAGAGACCGTTTGTAGGGTTTAAGGAAATACAAACTTCCTTATGGGTAAGTTGATAGTCTTGGTTCTTAGAGAGATGATTAGCTATCACCTTTTTTTGGCTGTGTAAATCTTCTGAGAAAAGATGCAGGTATTCATTGTCACCAGCCAGATTTGTTGCTGAGTCAATCAGGGTTTCTGGATAAACTACTTTGCTTAAGTCCACATCCCAATCTGACAAGAACTGAGGTTCTTCTCCCCTTGATTTCTTGTACTCTCTATAAATCGAAAATACCCATGAAAAATCTTCTCTCATGTAGATAATTTAGATTATCCATACTGACATCAAGTATACAATATTTGAATAAGATATGTGAGAAATAGTAAATAAATTATAGTTCAAAGCCTATCGCTTTCTCTAGGTTTAGGATACTTTTAGAATTACCAATAAAAAGGAAGGCTCAAATTTCACGGTCTTCCATATTCCCGGATAAAAAACCATGAGCAGTGGTTTTAGTCAGGTAAATAAAGGGCAACTGGATCAGCAACATATTCATTAAAAACAGGTCAAAGGGAAAGTTTATTCACACCAGCAAAGAGGTAAAACTCAGGCAATACAGTACAAGATAGATCAAATGCTGTTCTGCCTGGTAATCCTCTGCCCACTCTGAGTAATGACTACGCTCTGACAAGGGCTACAATCGGCAACGCACCAATAAAAACTCCCTATACGGAATGTATAAGGCGATTAAGTGGATCAGGTGGGATCACTTCCTCGCAATGCTCGTCAATTAGCAGCCTTGGGCCTCGAAGTTTGAACCCATGGGTTCTTATCCTACTAGTATGAACAAATAACGATTTAACGAGTAATTAAAAAGCCACCGGCAGGTGGCTTTTAGATATGGTGGAGCTGGTGGGATTCGAACCCACGTCCAAACAAGGAAAGCGAGGGCTTTCTACATGCTTAGTCCGTTATTGGTTTTTCGACTTAAGGCTGGGAACAAACACCCTACCCTAAGCTTATCTGTGGTTTAGGGTTTCGGAGGTAAAGCACAGTTCTTTACCAACTAGTCCGGATTTAATGACACCCCTGGTTCAAACCCTTCCAGACCTGGGGTTCGAGGGATGACTTGCTCCCGCGTCTTACGCTGGGATTAGCATTAAGCTTCTAACCGAATGCTTAAGCGGCAAGTGCGAAGTTATTTTCGCCAATTATAGTTTGAAGTATCAGTTTTACGGGCGACATCTCCATAGCCCGGCATGCTTACCGTCAGTTTCATCTTGCTGTCGAAACCGGTCAGCCCCATATTGTAAAGAACTTAACTGCAAAGGTATTAATTTAGAGGGCTTATAACAGTAGCATCAATTTGTATGCCTGCTTTTGTCAGGTTTTAGTTTACCTGAACGATTAAAAGAGCCTGTGAGTTACAAAGGTTCTTTAGTTTTGAATCGAGTGACAACCAAAATATTAAGCCCATAATTGCTATAAATGATTAAATTCGGTATAATCCGTGAGGGTAAAAACCCTCCTGATAAAAGAGTTCCCCTTAGCCCCAGCCAGTGTAAACTGTTCAAACAGCAATATCCACAACTTAAAATCAAGGTTCAGCCCAGTCCTATCAGAGCTTTTACCGATGCAGAATATAAAGAAGCCGGAATAATTCTTTCAGAGAATCTGAGTGATTGCGATATTTTGCTTGGAGTAAAGGAAGTGCCGCTGGATATGTTGATTCCTGGGAAAACCTATCTTTTTTTCTCCCATACTTATAAAAAGCAACCATACAACCGCAAACTACTCAAAACCATACTGGATAAAAAAATACGACTTATAGATTATGAGATGCTGAAAGAAGGAGGTGGGAAACGTTTGCTCGGCTTTGGCCGTTATGCTGGTATAGTTGGCTGTTACAACGCTTTTCGTGCCTGGGGAGAGCTCACGGGAGACTATCAACTGAAACCCGCTTATCAATGTTATGATCGCAGGGAAATAGAAGGTGAATTGATAAAAGTGAAGTTACCTCAAAAGCTGAGAATAGCTTTAACGGGAGCGGGCAGGGTAGCTGCTGGTGCTATGGAAATACTTTCGGCTTTGCGTATTACCCAGGTTTTCCCCAAAGAATATCTAAATCAGGAATTTTCCGAACCTGTTTTTACCCAACTGGATGTAAGGCAATACTTTAAAAGAAAAGACAGTGAAGAGTTCACCCGTCAGGAATTTTACCAGAACCCCAAAGGCTTTGTTTCCAACTTTATGCGCTATGCCCGTATTACCGACTTATACATCACCGGCCATTTCTGGAGTAATCAATCGCCTTACATCTTTACAAGAGAGGATGCCCGCGCCAGGGACTTCAATATAAAATTGATCTCCGACATCAGTTGTGATATAGATGGCCCTATCGCCTCCACTATAAGGCCGTCTACCATAGAAGAGCCTTTTTATGGCTATGATCCACAAAGTGAGAAAGAAGTATCTTTGCGCGCTCCCGGATCGATTGGTGTATCAGCAGTTGACAATCTTCCCTGTGAATTGCCCCGTGATGCTTCGGAAGATTTTGGCAATGAATTGATCAAAAACGTTATCCCCCAGTTTTTTAATGGTGATGGATATAAGATCCTGGAAAGGGCCAGCGAAACCAATTTAGAAGGGCAGCTAACACCGGCCTTCAGTTACCTGGAGGATTATGTACAAGGAAAAGAGTAAACCAACAAACCCCCGCTCATTGGAATCAGTGGAACAGATACAGAAGTTCATTGATATTGAAAATGTAATACGCAACAAAAACGATAAGCTTATCAAATGGCTACCCCGTTTTGTGATCAACTACATAAAGCGTATAGTGCATGAAGATGATATCAACGGTATCATGAGCCGTATAGGTCATACAGAAGGATTGGATTTTGTTGATGGCACCCTGAATGAGCTCAATGTTAGGATAAAAACTATCGGTACGGAGAATATCCCTAAAAAAGGTGGAATAATACTGGCAGCGAATCATCCTTTAGGAGGATTAGATGGGATGGCTTTTATGAAGGCCGTAGGTGAAGTACGTACCGATTTTCAGTTTTTAGTTAATGATATTTTGCTCAATATCAAAAATTTAGCACCTCTTTTTGTTCCGGTCAATAAACTGGGAGCTAACCCCAGATTGGCCAGTAAGATAATAGAAGAGAGTTACTCCCAGGATATAGCCATACTGGTGTTTCCTGCGGGTTTGGTATCGCGCAAGTTATCGGGAGGTGTAGCGGATCTGGAGTGGAAAAAAAGCTTTATCGCCCGTTCCATTAAGTATCAGAAAGATGTGGTGCCTGTTCACATAAATGGTGAAAACTCAGCTTTTTTTTACAACTTGGCACGTTTAAGAGAACGCCTTGGATTAAAAAATATCGAAATGATGTTGTTGCCACGTGAAATGTTTAAACAAAGGGGGCATACTTTAACTATTACTTTCGGCAAGCCTATCCCCTGGACCAGCTTTGATAAATCCAGGAGCCTGACTGAGTGGGCAGCTGATGTAAGGCGAAAAGTTTACGAACTTCCTCAATCAAATTAATGAGATGGAAAAGATTATTAAAGCCGTTGACAGAGAGCTGATTATAAAAGAGCTTACCGAGGAAACTTTTTTGAGACATACCAATAAGGGTGGTAACCAGCTTTATATTATCAACCATCGCAATGCCCCCAATATCTTGAGGGAAATAGGACGCCTTCGCGAAGAAGCCTTCCGGGAAGCTGGAGGGGGGACCG
>JANQHO010000026.1 GCA_028277105.1 Owenweeksia sp.
AACCTTTACTATACGCTGCTGAGAAAATGCTAACCCAAAAGTTTAGTTCTGAGGAAGAGTTATTGTTTTACCTGAGGAAACTTGACCGGGATTCTCCCTTTCGTTATTTTTGAGAGAATGAACATCAGGGCCTTAAAATATTTGTTGCCGTATACCCTGCCTTTGCTGGTAGCCTTTTCCTTTAGCCAGGAGGGTTGGCTTAGCTTTTTACCTGTTCTTTACAGTTTTGCCTTAATTCCTCTGTTGGAACTGTTCATTAAACCCGATCCGGCTAACCTGGAAGCGGCAGAAAGGGAAGTGGTAAAAAAAGACCCGTTTTACGACGGGTTGCTTTACCTGGTATTACCCATCCAATGCTTGCTGACCGTAGGGTATTTAGGCGTTGTACAAACAGTAGAATTTGGTTCGCTAAGCTTTTGGGGATACACCACTGGCCTGGGCTTAATGCTGGGGGGGATGGGTATTAATGTAGCCCATGACCTGGGTCACCGCCAAAATAAAGCCGACCAGTTTCTGGCCAAAATGCTGCTGCTGGGAACGCTCTATCCTCATTTTTTCATTGAGCATAACTACGGCCATCACAAAAATGTATCTACCCCTCACGATCCGGCCACGGCCCGGAAAAATGAAAGCCTCTACCTTTTTTGGCTACGCACCCTGGTATTTTCTTATCTCAGCGCCTGGCAAATAGAAAAACAGCGCTTAAAGGCGCGTAAAAAGGCATTCTGGAGCCTTAACAATGAAATGATCCGTTTCACCATAGCTGAGGTGGTTTTGCTTTTTTTGATCTTTAGCCTGGCAGGCTTACAGGCGCTTGTGGGTTTTGTTTTGGCATCACTTATAGGGGTTCTTTTGCTGGAAACGGTGAACTACATTGAGCATTACGGTTTGGTAAGGAAAAAAATTACCGAAAAGCGCTACGAAAACGCAAGCCCGCAGCACTCCTGGAATTCCGATCATATTCTGGGCCGGTTAATGCTGTTTGAACTGACCCGTCACAGCGATCATCACGCTTATCCTCATAAAAAATATCCGCTTTTAGATCATTGTGATGAAAGTCCGCAACTGCCCACCGGCTATCCGGGTATGATGCTGCTTTCGCTGGTGCCACCCCTTTGGTTCAGGGTGATGAATGACAAATTACCAGTATCCTGAAACAGAAAGACCGGTAAAAAACCGGCCTTGATTTTTCTTAATATAAGGACAAAATAACTATTCTTTAATAAATTTCCGGTATAAATCTCCTTTTACTGTTCTTACAGAAAGAAAATACATACCGGAAGCAATGCCGGAAAGGGAGATGTCAGTTTTATAAAAACCATTTAAGTTGTTCTCATGGCTTTTATATATTATCCTACCCTGAGCATCCTGGATAAGGATAACAGCTTTTGAACTCCGGTTATCCCTAAAGCTGAGATGTATTACATCTTTTGCAGGATTGGGATATAATTTGAGGATAGGGACTGTTATCTTATCTGTTATACTGATATTATTGATGTTGAGAGTGATGATAGTATCCAGACTACCACAATCATTAAACAAAGTCAGGGTATAAGTGTAGATGCCATTACTGTCTACCACTAAATTAACAGATGATGAAGTATCTGTATTTCCGTTTCCCATATCCCACAAAAAAGATTGGGTATTAGTTGAGTTCGAGGCATCAAATAATACAATAGCATTACCATTGAAGCTCGAATCTACACGCGTCAGTATGATCCCGGGTAAGGGAAGGCTGTCTGTAGTAAAAGTAAACGGCCCGATAAAAGTTCCCGTATCTCTGGCACAGGTATCGGCTACATAAAAGTCATAGGATGTTCCGGCTTGTAGCCCTGTAACGAGTACCGGGCTATTTCCCCAAAAGGTAGTTAATCCATTACCCGGTATATAGCCTTGATATCCCACCTCTACTATAGAAGCAGTAGTAAGTGACAACCAACTAACTAAAGCCTCAGCACAGCTCTGTACCGATGCAGATAGAGAATCGGGTTCTGAACAAGTAATACTGTCAGCGATTCGTACCCCATCTATACCGATTTCACGTGTTCTGGGAACCCCTAGTGCGGAAAGAGCTATTTGGATGGTATCATTCAGATAACCATTCAAGTCTATAATGCGGGTCTTCCACGGATCAAAAAAATTACCCTGTTGCTGACCTATTATAGAATCAACAATTGTCCAGCCGTTGCCATCATCAATTTCAACAATCAAACGGTTAATGCCACTCCCAAACATATGATATTGAAATTTGAGATAGGGATTGGTTAATGTTGAAATGTCAATCAGGGGTGAAGTTATTACAGCTGTATCAGGCCCGGAATTATGCTTGGCAAAAGGCCCTCCTGAAAAGATGAATTTAGACCCGAATCCGGTTGCACCTTGTCTCGGCCCGTGGGGCGTACCGGAAGTAATACGAGAAGGCGGCATCTGCGAACGTACACGCCAACTGAAATCATAGTGTCCATATCGGCCTTTTTCTTCTCCTGTCCAGCAGTGATTAATTATACTCTGCTCGGCATAGTTATTTACATTATCCATAGTCCAGTTTATGCTTTCGAAATCTTCATAATAAGGAGCAGTTATTACCGTACATTGAGTACACACCTCAAAAGGCCCAGCCCAGTCTCCACTTCCCGCAATACAGTTTGCCCTTACAAAAAAGGTATAGCATGTACTTGGTTTTAAGGTGTCAATAACAAGAGAAGTACTTGTATGGCCAGTAACCTTAGGAGCGGTGGTAGAAGCCTGGGTAAAACCTCTCGTTCCCCACATAATATCATAGCTCTGGGCAGTACTACCTTCAATCGTCCAGGTAAGTGTAATGCTGGTATCTAACACTACATCTGTGCGAATATCTTTAGGGTAGTAACAAAGGGGTTCTTCGATTAAAACATCATCAAAGGTCCATCCGCCCATATAACCCACATCAAAATTCTGGTTGATATCTTCTTGTCCGAAACGGATCTGGGTTTGCTCACTTAAAGACTGACCATTGGCCGTCAGAACCGATATAAATTCCAATTCTTTGACATCTTTATAGGTACCTGATTGAGTACGGTTTTGATATAAGTTATAGATCTCGATCCAAGTGTCATTTTTACTTCCTCTTATCCATACCCGGTCATTAGAATCATTGCTCTCCTGGTGATTCATATAACTGAATGAAAGGGCAATTAAGGGAGAAGATAGATAATTATTCATATTAAGAGTAAGAATAAGGTCATTTTTAGCACTTTCTGAAGTGCCTAAGGCATCCAAGGTGGCAGCCTTAGTTCCTGTTTTGGGATAGAATAAACTACTTGAGGATGTAGGATTAAATTGAAGTCTGCCGAGATTTGCCTGGTCTGTTTTAAATTGCCAGTGGTGGTCGGTGTCGCAAAAATTTATGCCTGTTAAATAAGAGCCGGTATCAGATTCAAAGCCTTCTAAAAAGGGGAGGACAACAGCCAGGGCTGTATCACAATCAGTAAGAAACCTTACAGGGCCTACAAAAGGGCTATAACCACTGATCCCTGTGCAGCTGTCCTGAATATACAGGTCGTAAAAAGTATTGGGGAGCAACCCGCTTAATGTGGCGGTAGTATCGGTTAAAAAAAGAGAGTCTGTTGTAGTAGCAGAGCCGGGTTGATAACCTGTGATCCCCCATTCCAGGCGGAACTTGATTCCTTCGCCTGCCCGCCAGTATACGCTTGCTATATCAATTCCTGGCAGGATATTTATACTGCTATCAATGCTGGGTGTACAGGTTGGTATAAAATCATAATTTACATCATCGAAATAGATAGTAGTATAGCGCGCATTCCCTCTCAATAGAGCAATGTAGTTGTCTACGCCATTATAGGCAGAAGTACTGTCAAACTTAAAAGTATAATTAGTGTAAGATACGGATAGGTCAATGCTGTCAATAAGAGAGAAGCCATTCCCCAAGCCATCCTTTACAGTACCGATATACAATTTGGTGGAAGCAGCAGAGGCTTTGGCATAAAAGCTGAGTTGCTTGTCCATTTCCGCCAGGTCATCAAACCGGGGAAAAGTAGCAATGGTAGAATCAGGACTGCCGCTGTTCCTGAAATCATAAATTTGAGTATGCTTTGACCCTGAATAAGGAGAGCCTGATGTACTGATAAAGACGGGGGTATTATTTACACCTCTTTTAGTGAAACATTTTGGGATTAAGGTAATAGTATCACTTTCAAAATCGTTGAAATAGGGAGCGGTATATCCCAAACAAAGTGTAGTGGCGGTATAGGTACCTATCCACTGTGAATTGCCATTTCCCTGTACAGAGCAATCTGTTTGAAAGTAAAAGTCCAGGGGAGTATTTGGAGGTAAGTTATTTATTTGGAGAGGACTTCCTCCGCTACCTACAGTTCCTGTGCCTTGATTAAAGCCTTGAGGGCCCCAATGATAAGAGTATTGGGCGCCTGGTCCGGAAATATCAAAAGTTGCCGAGCTGTCAGTTAAGCCAATAAGCTCAATACCAAAGGGATTGGAACAAAGAGGTTTATCATAATATTCAAAATCGTCCAGGTAAATGACAGCTCCTTTACTTTTACTGTGTATAAAAGCAATATACTGGTCTGTACCGTTGTAGCCCGTGGCCGTTTCTACATTTACATAATATCTGTCATTGGTATTGGTTAGTTGTATAGTATCTATACCGGTAGCCTGAGAAAGGTCATAGGGATCGGGAGTTGTGGCAATGATTAGTTCAACAGTATTGGAGGTATTGGAAGTATAAGTATAAAAACTTATCTGTTTGGGACCCAGAGGTAAATCTACAAACGAAGGAGAAATGAGAGCCACTTCATCAGCCGGGCCTGCTAAACCATCGTACAAAAGGATATGATGAGGGGGACTGTAAGGGCCGTCAACACTTGCATTTACGATATAAGAAAAAGCGATATTTCCCTTTAAAATACTATTCCAGCAAGGCGATAGATTATCTCTGGAAATAACGGTGAAATCATCAGAGAAGGGTGCTGTTTTTGTGGCACAGGGAGTCAGGAAGTAAAAGGGGCCGTTCCATCCTGAAGTATCGTCTGGAGCGGAAGAACAGCGTTGCTGAACATACAGCTCCAACTCAGTGTCTTCTGGCAAGCCGAATAGTGTATCCTGACTGTGTACTCCAGTTTTTGTGAAACGACCGGAACCAAGTGGAAAGCCCAGGGTATCGGCCTGAAAATTAAGTGTGTTTATGGGAGCGGGGGTGTTAATGGTAATGGCACTATCGGAGAATATATCAAGCAAAAGTTGTGAGGAAGGAATAAGACAGGCCGGAGCCTCATCTACGGATATATCATCCACGGCAATAGCCCCGTTATAAGGGTTTTTGCCACGGTGTGAACGAAAGCGGATTTTAAGGGTGTCTGAAAAGCCTTTCAGATCGATAGAGGCATAATGGTATGGTTGATTTCCATTTGTGTGAATTTCAGGTTGTTTCCATACATCGTATTGCCAGCTTCCACCGCTCCACATATCAATCCTTAAAGTATCAATGTCATTGCCGTAGAGGTGGTAGTAGAAAGAGAGAAGAGGATCATTCAAACTACTTATGTCAATTAGGGGAGTAGTTATCCATGCTGTATCTCCTGATGACCCCTGGTTGTAAGCAACCGTAAGATATTGTCCCTGTCCGGTAGTATGGTCACCTGCCGGACCACTGAAAGCATGTGAAGAATTACTGCTAATGGTATAGTAATACCCCCAGGATGGGTATACATTTCTGCTCCAACAAGGATGAATGGAACCAAAAGTTTTCCAGTAAGGGTCGTCAAAGTCTTCTGTAAAAGGGGTGTTATATACGGGTAAGCAGTTAGTAAGTAGCTCAATAGGTAAGCTCCAAACACTAGACCCGTTACTGTTGGTTGAACAGTCGTCTCTAACATAAATATCATAGCGGGTAAGTGCATTTAAACCGGTAATAGTATAGGGCGAAGTAACTCCTGAAATAATTGTACCCGTGCCGGGAGCAAAGCCTACCGGGCCATATTCAATGTCTGAAAAACCTGATAAAGAATTAAAAGACAGTTGTGCCGATGTATGAGTAATAGCATTAAAAGCCAGGCCCGTGGGAGCAGGGCAAGGTGGAGGGGGAAGCACCTGTAGGGTATAATCATGCGTTTCTCCGGGAGGTGTATAATAGCAGGATGATGTATCATATACAACTATATCCATTGTGCGAATGCGCAATCTGTGATTTCCCTGTGATACATAGGTATTTAAGAACAAGTTACCGGTAAACTGTCCCACTGAATAGCCAAAAGACTTGGTGCCAGAAGAAAGGAGGAATTCAGTAGAATCTGCAAAATCACCATCATTATTTATATCCACCCAGATACCCAGGTACATATCTGAAGGTTGGTTAGTAGTTATAAACACGGGATAGTTTACCAACTGTTGCAGCTTGATGGTATCTGTAGTATAGTTGATATAACCACCGAGGGGAGTTGCACACCCTGTATTATCGAAGTGATAGTTTCCTATACGCACCGTATCCAGGTCGTGACCAAAGATACAAGAGAGGGTAGCATGATGCAGATTGGTGGTGCAATATTGGGCCGATAAAAAATAACCTGATAAAAGGGCTACAATAAAGAATATTTTTTTCATAGCTAACAAAGTTTATTTGTATCAAACTTATCTTTTCTTTCACGTAACTGTCTCTAAAAGATATAGACGAAATCTAGACAGAAATCATAAAATACTGAATATCAAAGCTGTTATTGCTTATATTGTGTCTATAGTCAACTCAATAGTTTTATGCTATGCAGAATATGCTATTTATTTTGATCTTAGTATGGTTAGGATATTCGTATTCTTTATCAGGGCAAATCCCTTCTACTACTTACAAAAGATATTACGAACTGGCGGAGGATCTTCATACTAAAGATGCCGATAGTGCTATAATATTGCTGGAGAAAGTACTGCAGTATGATATTTCAGACAGTCTTAAAGCTGAAATATTCACAAAACAAGGAGAGATTTTTCTGTTTTTGGGAGACCGACACCGGGCAATAGAATTTTTTTATCGTGCCAAGAATTTGTGGACAGAGCTGGGAATGGCCTCTCATGAAGCTGCCTCTCTCCTGAACCTTGGAATTAGTAACATGAAGGATGAACAAGCTCTCCATAAATTCCGGGAAAGCTTGCATCTATCGGTTTTTATAAAGGATACCTTATTGATAGCCAAGTCTTTCAATAATATTGGAGTATATTACCTTCACCACAATATATACGACAGCGCCAAGGTCTATTTTAATTATGCTTATGAGTTGACCGGAAAAACCTCAAGCATAGTATTGAAGACCTCCGTTTTGATCAACTTATCTGTGATCGACTTCATAGAGAGCCGGTTTGGGGAGAGCCATAAAAAACTAGCTGAAAGTTATCGCATACTGAGAGAAAACAATACCAATACTTTCACTCACTATACTCTGTTAAATACTTATTATAAACTGGCGGAATTCCATCACTTCACGGATAGTGCCTTACAAAGTAAGCGTTTTCTGGATACACTTTTAACGCTTTCAAAAGATAATTACCTCACTTTATACAGGCGGGGCCTGGATCTAAAGGTCTTACAGTTAGAAGTTTCAGAAAGGTTTCAGGAAGCTCTTAACGTTAAGTTTCAGGCAGATAGCTTAAAAGATGCTATCAATACCAAAAATAAGAGCGACTTACTGGCCTTGCTAGAACTGGATTATCAAAATAAACTGGACAAAGAAAGAGCTTCAACCTTGCAAGCAGAACTGGCAAACCTGCAATCAAAAAGAACCTTTATTATTGTTTTGTTGATCATAAGTATAGTAAGTTCTATTCTCATATTTTATCAAATAAGGGCTAAAAGCAAAAAAGAGAAAGAGTTGATTATGGAAAGAAAGACCCAGGCTGAGCTCAAGCAACAATTGGCAGAGAAAGAACTGGAGAATGCGCGAAACCGTGAACTTCTGCTGGCTTCAGACCTGGAAGAGGCTATGACTGATATGACGAAGTATGCAGGAAACTGGGTCAAGATCAACGAAATGTTGAAGGACATTAAAAAAAGTGTATCAAAGGTACAGCAATCTGCCAAAGACGAAAGAGTAAAAGAAACCTTAAGGGAATTAAAACTTCGATTAAGCCAACATACCCATAGTAGACTGGAAAATGAGGCCCTGTTGGAGAAAGCCAAAAGTTACAATGCCAGTTGGATGCGGGAAGTGAAAACCCAATACCCACAACTGAAGGAACAAGATTTGGAACTCATCGTACTCTTGATGTTGGGATATCAAGCCAAGGAAATTGCCGGTATGTATAATGTAGAAGTGCAAAGTATCTATACCAAAAGATATAGAGTGAGGAAAAAACTAAGTATATCAAGACAACAAAGTCTTACAGATTTTTTTGAAAAGGAGTTTAAATATAAGATAAAAGCCTCTTAAACAGTATATTAAATCTTAAGAAAGCTATCTGTAGCAGGTATAAAAAAGGAAGATCGATGAAGTAGTGTTTTACCGATCTCTCCTTCCTTTTCCTGTAATAAATCAAAAAAAAAGATGTTTTTGGGTTCTTTCTGTTTGAAACCTGTTAATTTCCAAACACGGTTACGTTCCCTTTAAATTCCATTTGGTTTTGATCAGCAGCATCCGTCAGTGTAATGATGTAGTAATAAACTCCATCGGGTACCTGGTTTCCGGTATTGTGGTCTGTACCATCCCAACCATGCTTAGGATCATTGCGGCTTTCAAAATGCCGGTCTTCAAAAACCAGATTTCCCCAACGATTGTATACCGTTAAACTCATCCGGGAAAAACTACCCTCACCTGGGAGGATATAAAAACGGTCATTCTGATTATCTCCGTTAGGGGTAAATACGTTGGGTATGTTAGGGTTTACCGGGTAAACTGGATTGAATTCAATGTTATAGTAGATGTAATTGGAAAGAGATTGATAAGTAGCATCAGCGGTATCTATTGCCAGGATGCGCATAGCATAAAGCCCCTGGTTTTGTTCCGATACCTCTTCCAGATTATGGGTGTAAAGTCGATTTTGACTTTTTTCAAATAGCGAATCGAGATCCGTCCAGTTGAAAAGAGGATTATTAGGATCGGAGGCGTCTACCTTGGACCACTGCATATAATACAGCGGGTTTTTCCAGCCGTTGTATGCGTTCCACTGCAGGTGCAGGCTACTATCCTCTGCGAGGGAATCCGACAAAAGGATGGTAGAAATAAAATCGGGATGATCTAAAGTATCAATAGAGCTGCGTCCGTTGCCATTTACTACCAGTTGGACATTGTACTGGAAAATACTGTTATCCACCAAAGCTGGATCGGACATAGAATCGATGAAAGACCGGGTTGTAAATTTCTTGCTACCGCCAAGTGCTGTAAAGGGGTAAACATTGGTATCAGCATTGACTAAACAAAGCTAAAATGGAAGAATCATTGAAATAAGCATTTGTATCTACCTCCCATTGTACGAGGGTGTGCTGGTCATCCCATACCGATACATTGCGAATTTGATAATAGGGGTCAGGGCAATTATCAACTTTAATGAGAAAAGAGTTGTGCTCCCGGGTGTCAAAGCCACATTCGTTAACTATTGTATTGCCGTCTGTTCCGGTTCGTATCTGTAGTAAATAATAGCCATTAACATCCAGTTTTTTATGGAGCCCTAAACCTATTTTCCTGGTTTTCAGCTCGAGCTTACAGCGGTTATCCAGGTCTGTTACTGATACGATAGGACGGAGGATATGATCCGGTCCTATGAGCCTGAAGTCGCAACGGGTGCCTTTTGGCACAGGACGTGCCATGTGGGAAATAGAGCAGGGGAGTAAAGACTTTTCCCAACTATATGCCTTCCAGATCTTTGAAGCTGTTTTTAAAAAATATGGATTCTATTTACAAAAAGGACTTTAAAACTTTGCCTCCTAGCGTTTTACGCTTTTTGCAAGAAAATCAGTTAATGGAACAGTTGGAACAACTAGCCCAGCGCTCCAAAAGCCTGGAACAGTTTCAACGCAATTTCAACTTCTGGCTCGATGGCTTCAAAGTATTGAAATATGTGCACTTTGCCCGCGATCGCTTTTACGGGCAGAAACCTTTACTATACGCTGCTGAGAAAATGCTAACCCAAAAGTTTAGTTCTGAGGAAGAGTTATTGTTTTACCTGAGGAAACTTGACCGGGATTCTCCCT
>JANQHO010000071.1 GCA_028277105.1 Owenweeksia sp.
GCTTCAATCTGCTGGTAAACCGTCGCCACCGGCGTGCGTGTAATTTCAGTATTGACCAGGTAATCGGTCTCAGTAACCAACGGTATATCACCAAAAAGATTTACCAGATAAAAATGCACGAAGGCACGTAAAAACAGGGCTTCCCCTGTGAACTGCATATTAGCATCTTCACTTATATCGTTGGAAGCGGCTACCCCTTCAATCACAGAATTCGCCCGGTAAATTATCGTATAAGCGTAGGCCCACAATTGACTAATATAAGTGTTATCGGCCAGGAGGCTGTTTTCTTCAAACTGTACAATATTATCATTGGTGCCAAAGTAAGTTAACTCATCTGCAGAAAAGCCCCCCCCCCGGGAGATCCGGTATCCGTTGCAACTGTTGGGACCCATAAAATGACTGTATATTCCCCTCACGGCAGCTTCAGCCATAGCATCATCGCTAAAAACCTGGGTTTTCAAAGGGGATGTAGGGGGTGTATCTACCTCCAGTAATTTTTCGCAGGAAACTGCAAGTATTAACAAAGGGAGTAATAAGAATGCTTTAATGCAGTTTCTTAATCTATTTATAGATATTATCTTTATTATTTTTTCCATTTTAATACTTTTTTAAATTAAAATTTAAGTTGAAGACCGGCAGTGATCATACGCAATTGAGGGAAACCGCCGTTTTTTCTTTCTACGTCCAAGACATAACGGTTATAGGGAGAGATGGTAAAGAGGTTCTGTCCCTGTAAAAAGATTTTGACCAGCTTAGCTCCTGCTTTATCGGCCAGGGCCTGCGGCAGGGTGTAGGAAATCGAAAGCGTTTGCAAACGGATAAAAGAGGCATCGGTGATGGCATCGCTAAGACTATTGTAAGAACTTGCTAATGAGAAGTTTGATGAAGTTCTCGTAAGGCGCTGTACATCGGTGATATCCCCTGCTTCTTGCCAGCGTTCATTCCACATCCATAGCGGAATATTTTCTGTAGCTTTCAGAGTGGCAGGCTTCAGTCTTGCTTTCTGTTCCTTGAAACGGAGCAGGAAAGAGATTTCCAGGCCCTTGTAACGCAAGGTGCTACTCAGCCCTCCATAAAACTTACTGTCTAATGAATAGGAAAAACTTTGATCCTCAGTATCCCTATACCCATTCTCATTAACATCTAAAAAAGTGTGGAGGCCGGTTTCGGGATCCACGCCCGTCCAGGTAAAGGTCCGTTGTATGGAGAGGGGCTCGCCGACCTTATAGTAATTAGCATAAGGAGAATCTTCTATGCCCGGGAAGGCTACCAGCTTGTTTCGGGGAATGGACAAGTTTGCAAAGAAATTCCATTGCAGGTCTTCTGAGCGGATCAGTTCACCCCTAAGTAAGATCTCCCACCCGGTATTTTGTACGGTGGCTTCAAAGTTCTTAAGAACGGATGAAAAGCCGGTGGTGGCAGGTAAGGTATAGTTCACCAATTGATTAGAGGAGCGGTTACGGTACCAGCTCACTTCCAGCCCCAGCCTATCATCCAAAAAGTTTAATTCCAGCGCTACTTCCAGCTTGCGTGTCTGTTCCCATTGAAAATTAGGATTGAAAAGCGAGCTAGGGTACAGGCTTGTCTCGCCTTCGTAAGCATTGTAAGAACTTTCAATTTTATAAAGATCATAAAAATTATAATCCCCGATCTTGTCATTTCCGGTTATCCCATAACTGGCTCTTAGTTTACCGAAACTCATGAATGGAAGAGCTTCCTTTATCCAGGCTTCCTTAGAGAAAATCCAGGCGGCCCCGATGGCGCCGAAATTCCCGAAACGATTTTCCTGCCCAAAGCGGGAGGAGCCTTCACGCCGACCTGTGAGGTTCAAGAGATAGCGTTCTTGATAGTTATAACCGATACGGGCAAAGACCGAATTGTATCTGTAGTTAGCGAAGTTAGTGCTAATTGTAACCGTCCCTGCAGCGTCAATAGAATTTAGTAAGCCATCCGAAGGATAGTCTGTACCACTCATTTCCTGGTATTCGTTTATGCTTTCCTGGTAAGAAAATCCGGCTATCATATCCAGGGTATGTTTACCAAATTTTTTGATGTAACTCAACTGCGGTTCAATAATCAGAGACTGGCGGTAGTTGGTGCTGAATCGGGCTCTAGGAGGAATAAAACGTCTGATGTCTGGTCTAAAAACTGTAGACGGGACTTTGAGTTCACTCTTCCCGTTCAGATCGGTATAACCCAGGTTTGTTTTTATTCTAAGTCCGTTTAACAGTAAGTAGGAGAGATTGACACTAACCGTCAGGTTACGGTTCTCTGATGTTCCGGGATTTTGAAATCCACCAGCCAAGGGGTTATCAAAAGTATAGATTCCGGTACTGGTAAGCCCCCAGTTTAACTCCCCGTTTTCCAGGTAGAGTTCCGGGGCATTGGGTGGCATGGTCAGGGCGGTATTCACCAGGTCGCCACCCGACTTGTTCTTTTCCAGTCCGTAATTCAGTGCTACACCAGCTGTGAATTTACCATTGACCGAAGTATGGTTCAGACTCAGATTTCCACCCAGTCGATGATATCCAAGACCTTCATAAATCTGGCTTTCCCGGTGATAACTTCCACCCAGACGAAAACTCGTCTGAGCATTGCCACCAGTGACGTTCAACTGCAGGTCGGTAATATTAGCTGTACCTCCTAAAAGTTCTTTTTGCCAGTCGGTATAACGGGTCGTATCCCAATATGCAAGATCGGGATAGTAGTTCTGCTTGTATATGTCAAGATTCCAGGGAAATACATTTAAATCTATACCATCATTCTTGAAAGCTTCAAGTCGCATGGCTACGTATTGTTGGGTGTTCAGCAAGTCCAGCCTGCGAGGGATTTTTCCAGCACCCTGGTAGAAGTTAATATCCAGCTCGGTTTTTCCAGACTTACCTTTTTTGGTGGTGATCAAAATGACCCCGTTGGCGCCACGAGAGCCATAAATGGCTGTAGCATCGGCGTCTTTCAATACTTCTATACTCTGAATGTTTTCCGGATTGATGGTGCTCAGTGGATCCAATCCACCTCCAAAATAAAAATATTGAGAATGACTCGAGAGAGAAAGCGATTCCGAACTAATCGGTATGCCATCAATAATATAGAGAGGCAGATTACCATCTATACCTTCACTTCCCGGAATAGACTTATTTAGGTCTGTTGTACGCAGGCTGTTATGACCACGTATGCGAATGGTAGGGGCTACACCGGGTATACTACTATTTGGAGTGATTTCCAAACCAGCCACACGGCCTTGCAGAGCCATCAAAGGGTTGGACACCGGCTGATTAGCTATTTCTTTGGCACTTATCTTGGCAATGTTTCCTGTTTTGGTTTTTTCTGTTACTGTATAATA
>JANQHO010000114.1 GCA_028277105.1 Owenweeksia sp.
CAGGCCATCGAGTCGGCCGAACTGCTGTCTATCTCATTTGCCGACCTGAATGACTTGTATCAGAATTCTAAAATTGGTGTGAATATAGGAAGGATAGCAGCAGAATCTCTTTTCATTCACAAACAGTTGCAACAGATAGATCTATTGATGCTAACGGCTGAAGAAAGATATTTAAAGCTTTTAAAACGTCAACCCGAAATTGTGCAGCGAACCCCCCAAAAGCATATTGCCTCTTATTTGGGTATTACCCCTGAAAGTTTTAGCCGCATCAGGAAAAAAATCACCCTTTAGGGTTTTCTTATCCTACATCAAGTTTTTTGGCGTCTCCTTATGTCACTTTTGCACCGTATAATGCAAAATCATTACAAATGAGAATTATCCTCCCCATTGCTTTTGCGGCAGTATTCACCTTAATTATCTTATTTCTGGCGGGATATGCCCACAAAACAAGTATTGCAATCAGTACTAATGCGTATATAAATTTTCAGTTCAGCTACCAATTACTGTTGTTGGGAGTTGCTGTACTCTCAATGATCAGCTCCTATTGCTTCAACCCGGAAAGTTTTAAGAGCATAATGTCCTTCGGAAATATTTCGGCAGTTGGAGAAGAGCTAAAAATATTCGGGATCAAAAAAGGAGATAGCTGGTTGAAAACTGGCATCTCGCTATCTGTTTTTATTAGTATTGTCACCGGAGTTTTTATGTATTTTCAACTAAAAGGACAGCCCATTGATTATAGCTTGCTAAAAACCGGGCTACTTTGGATTGTCTTATTCTCGTTAACCAATTCTTTTTCAGAAGAAATGATATATAGAATAGGAATAAATGGTCCACTATACGGGCTTCTTCCGCCAAACAAAATATTCCTGATTTCCGCTATTGTGTTTGGTCTGGCACATTATGGAGGAATGCCAAACGGCATTATTGGTATAGCGCTGGCAGGCATTCTGGGTTATGTTTTGAGCAAGTCTGTTCACGAGACCAACGGGATATTCTGGGCCTGGTTCATTCACTTTTTGCAGGATGTGATCATAATCAGTTCATTGTTCCTCATACAAAGTTCGTAGCAAAGAACACCAAAAAATACCGGATGAAAAGAAATTATTTTGGACTGAGATTTATAGCCACAGGAAATGAGACCGGTGGCAAGTACTTCTTGAGTGAAACTACAATTCCGGCTGGAGATCCTGGCCCTCCAATGCATACTCACTCAAAGGAAGATGAGAGTTTTTATCTGAAAAGCGGGCAACTGCTGTTCCATGTGAATGGAAAAGAAATCGAACTGAAGGAAGGTGAATTTCTAAACATTGAAAAAGGAGAAAGGCACAGCTGGAAGAACGACTCGAATACCGATGCAGAATTGATCGTAATATTTGCTCCCGCTGGAATTGAGAAGATGTTTGTGGAACTCGATGAAGATATGGCTGGAATTAAAGAAATCGGCTTGAAATATGGAACTGATTTTGAAATTTGAAAAGCAAGCCTGCACATGACGAGATATATAAATCACGGTGACTTTCAGGATGATATCCCTTGCTTACCAGACCTTAGAGAACATTAACAAGATGAACTACAGCATACTTAATAAAGGAGAATATTTAGGAATGGCTTTTCAATCCTACGAAACCGATCATCTGTTAGTTAAAAGTACCATTCATCAAAGATCAGAATCTGAATTTCATTCGCATCGCAACGCCTATTTGAGTATTTTACTCAGCGGCACTTACTCGGAAATATCGAAAAATAATGAAAACAGAATTTATCCGGGTAACATCATCTTCCGGTCTGCTGAATACATCCACAAAAACACTTTTGATACCAACGAGACGAAATGTTTTAACGTAGAGTTTCATTCTGAGTGGTTTGCCAAATATGATCTGAATCACAGAAAAAACAATCCGAGAATTCATTATATCAGTAACTATCCTTTTCTATTCCAATTATTGATCGATTTCTTGAAGTATAACATGATTGACTTTACAGAGGATCTGTTATTGGATTTCATCAATCAATATCAGAAAGATACTATTCCCTTAAGAAATCCCTGGCTACAAAAATTGATTCATATTCTCAACAATGAGATAGATGATGTACACTCTCTAAAATCTCTTTCGGAACGCGTATTTGTACACCAAAATTATATGTGCCGTGTTTTCAAAGAAAAAATAGGTATTTCGATAGGGCAATATCAGATAGAAAGGAAACTTCATTATGCCACAAAAAAACTCTTTTGCGAAAGGAGGAACATCGCAGCAATTGGCCTTGAATGCGGATTTTTTGATGAATCGCATTTTATAAGGACGTTTAAAGCTCATTACGGTATTACACCCTATCAATTCAGGCTTTTGCTAAATAGTTAATCTGATACAATTTTGCTTATAGAGGAATTTTTTCTTTTGTGAAAAATGAAAAAATACACCTATGCGGAAAGCAGCAAACCTTTCTCAATCGTCATACCGTTTTTCAACACCCATTAGGGTACTGATCGTTTTAGTTGTTATAGTATTGGCCGTGTTAACGGCTTTAGGAGTATTGCCACTCGCGAGTTTGATGGGAGTGAATCTGGCTCATCTGCAGGGAACAAGCTTCCAGCCCTCTTTAAAAACAATGGCAATCGTTATAATTTACTCGGCATCACAATTCCTGCTGGTCTGGCTAGCCATGCATTTTCTTCATCGCAGGAAATTTTCGTCACTCGGATTCAAGCTTTCCTTCTGGAAGCCATTTTTAAAAGGTTCTGCTATCGGAATAGGAATGGTCATCACTGAAATTTTCATTGACAGTATGATTGGCGGAGATGTCAGTCTCACCTGGGCCGTTCCCTCAGAAGTACCCGCCATATCTGTAATTGGTCATTTCCTGCTATGGATGATTTTTCTGCTTACTCTAAATTCTTTAAAAGAAGAACTGGTTTTTCGGGCCTACCCAATAGAGCTCTTCAATGATCATCCACGCGCAAATATATGGGTCGTTTTATCGGTTTCCATGATCTTTGCAGCCGTACATCATATTATTGAGCCATTCAGCCTTTCTGCATTTCTTTCCCGCTTCTCTTTAGCACTTGTTTTTGCCTATGCCTATTACCGCTGGCGATCCATCTGGCTGATAGTTGGTATACACAACGGAACGAATTTTATCGGTTTTTTGCTGGGAGGTCAATGGAAAACTGGCGGATTGTTCAATCTTCACTATAGCTCACCATCCTCAGAGGTAATAATTATTGTAAATCTGACAGTAAACCTGCTTGCTTTAGCACTGATACATTTCGCTTGGAAAAGAAGTTCAGCAAAAGAACAAACAGCTAGCATTTAACCATATATAAAAGAAGACATTCTGGTAATAAATTCAACGGTTGCCAGACTGTATGACTTGCTAATTCGCTATCTTTAAAACTCGAAAAACGAGTACTTTAAACTAGCTTTTACCAGCATCCCGCCAAGGCTATTTGCCATAGCCACGTGGTCCTAGTGCGAAGTAACCCAACTGTGTTATTCTAACTTAAAATTATGTTTGAGAGTATTGGAAAGAAAAACATACGTGGCAAGATTGCTATCGTTACCGGAGCGGGTTCTGGGATTGGTAGAACAATATCTGAATATATGGCCGTAAGGGGAGCAGTAGTTGTAGTGACTGATATCAACCTACAATCAGCCAATGAAACACTACATCAGGTCAAAGAGAAGGGAGGTGAAGGCATTGCCCTTCACACAGATGTTTGCGATGCTGCTGCAGTAGCCGAAATGATATCTGCTACATACAATTCATACGGCCGTATCGATTACATTTTTAACAATGCAGGATTGGCTCTAAATGGAGAATTTAAAGATATGACATTAGAGCATTGGCAGATGATGATGGATGTAAATTTCTGGGGAGTTGTATATGGCTGCAAATCGGTATACCCAGTCATGATAAAACAGGGCAAAGGTCATATTGTAAATGTTGCTTCTTTTGCTGGTCTTATGCCTGGAGGGCTTATGACAAGTTATAGCGCTTCAAAACATGCAACCGTTGGATTTACACTTAACCTGCGGTCTGAAGCGAAGCAATATGGGATAAGAGTTACTGCCCTTTGTCCAGGATATATAGAAACACCTATGCACGAAAACGCCATAAACGTAACTGATTATGTTATAGAGCATGACATAAAATACAGGCGACAAAAACACAATTATCCAACACCTGAAGATTGCATTAATCATATGATGAAGGGAGTTCTAAAAAACAAGGCTATAGTTGTATCGCCCCGCAAACAAATTCCGTTTTGGTGGTTGTACCGTTTGTTTCCGGCTTCTCTTCCTTGGATATGGTCTAAAATTATCCGAAGAATTAAGAACCGGCATTCAAACGAACGCCAAAAGAAATATGTAAAATAATAATGAAGGGGTTCAAACTTTTGATGTACTTCTTAAACAAGAATATGGAAAAACGCTTTTCAGAAAAACAGTTAGATCACCTGGTAGGCCTACTAATTCGCTATCTTTAAAACTCGAAAACAATTACATAAAAAAGCCCTTCGCAACTGCCTGGTCATTGCGAATCTGGCACCTATTAATAATCCCTGGTTTGTGCTGGTAAGACCACTTGCCGGAACAGCAGGATTTATGGCAACAAAAAAACAGAAATGCAAACAATAATTGGATCTGGCGGAGTAATAGGAATCGAATTGGCTAAAGCCTTGAAAAAATATACAACAGATATCAGGTTAGTTAGCAGGAGACCTGAAAGGGTAAACGACACCGACCAGCTTTTTCCAGCAGACGTCACCCAAAAAGATGAATTGGAAAAAGCAGTTAAAAATTCAGAAGTTGTATACGTAACCGTTGGTTTTCCATACAGTTATAAGGTATGGAACGAAAAGTGGCCCAGATTCATAAAAGACCTGATCTCCGTTTGCAAAGCGGAAAATTGCAAATTGGTTTTCTTCGACAATATTTACATGTACGATAAAGATCATTTAAATGGGATGACAGAAGAAACGCCCATCAATCCACCGAGTAAAAAAGGACAAATCAGAGCCAAGATCGCTCAAATGATCACAGATGAAATTGAGGCGGGAAAACTCAAAGCACTAATTGCGCGTTCTGCAGATTTTTACGGCCCTTCAATTAAGAACAATAGTATCCTGACAGAAATCGTTTTTAACCCTTTAAGCAAAGGGAAAACGGCTAATTGGCTGGGGAAAGATAGCTGTAAACACTCTTTTACCTATACTATTGACGCTGGGTGGGCAACTGCTTTGTTGGGGAATACCGATTCCGCCTATGGCCAAATCTGGCATCTCCCTACGGCCTCCGATCCCCTGACCGGGAAACAATGGGTTGAAAAAATTGCCCGGGGATTAAACGTGAAACCAAAATATCAGGTGCTGCCAAAATTCCTTATCCGAATAATCGGGCTATTTGTACCAATTATGCGGGAAATTGTGAAAATGGTTTATCAATACGACAGGGACTATGTGTTTGACAGTGGGAAATTTGAAAAGGAATTTTCTTTTGAGCCCACCTCTTATGCCAAAGGAATTGATTCAATTATTGAAGCTGATTACAAAAAACTACTACCTGATAATATAGAGCCACAATAGCGGATAACTGTAAACAAGTCAGGGCACTGTCCTGACTATCTTACTTACTCTATACCAGGCAGCTAGGCCACAGAGATCAATACAACAAAACTCAAAATATACAGATAAAGACTCTTATCATGCTCATTATCTCCAAAAAATATGATCTGGTACTAAAATGGAAACATCTCCTCCTGGGAGCTCTTTTCATTTTTATAGACCTGATGATATACATTTTTATCGGGCTGATATTGATGAATTATGAGGATTTTTACGATGAAAGCGAAGGGGAATACTGGACCTGGGCCAGCATGACCTCATTGGAAAAAGCCGCATACCTGGGGCTTCATATTTGGTATTTGATAAACCTGGTTGTGATCGGCTATTTGATCTATCAACTGATAAAAAGAATAAAAAAGCATACAGGTCAACAATAGTTGAATGTTGGCCATTATGCGTAACCTGTGTTACTTAAAATGAGATTTTTTGTTTTCCTACTCCTTTTCTATGGTGCTATCTCCAATACATTAGCTGGGGGATTACATACATGGAGTCAAAAAACTCCGTATGGGAATGAAATCTGGTACGAAAGTGCTCATCCAAAATCCTGGAATTACATTTTGTGCAAACAAAAGGTAAACACAAATGATTTCGCTGACAGGGACAATGCTAAAGAGATCGAGAAATGGTATTTCTACAGAAAAAAAATAATTGGGACCTTAAACGATGGAGCCAATGCGGGTTTTTTTGTGTTTGATGAACTCAACTGTCAAGCCTCTTACTTTCAGAAAGAGGAAAATTTTATTGATTATCTCAAAGAAAATAACCTGGAACCCTTAATATGGACAAGATGGTATGATTCCTATTACGGTGGTTGGTTATACACCAATGTGAATGGAACATTTCAACATGTATGGAACCTGATATTCGGGATAATATTAGCGCCTCTATTGCTCTGGTTCCTGTTTAAATTGATCCGGTCCAAATTTGATTTTAAGCTCATACGAAACAAGCTGTTTATAGTTTTGATCCTTATTTTGATCACTACATTATTTCTTGATATTTATCCAGAAAGCTTTTGACAGTAAAAACACCGCAACTACGCATTATGGCATAGATGGATGATAAAATCCCCAGAAAACCTCTATATAAGAAACCGCTGTAGCGAGCAGAAAAGCAAAAAACTGAAAAAATAATGACCGAGATAAATAACTCCATTCAATTATCAGGCATAATGGGGCCCGTTCTGATAGCGCTTTCGGTATCAGAGTACCTGAATTATAAAATATGGCAAAATGTTAATCCTGCGGTAGTTTATTTAAATGGTTTGGTCTTGTTTATTTTAGGGTTAGTCGCTGTTCAAAGACATAATATTTGGAATTCAGACTGGACTCTAATAATTACAATAATCAGTTGGTTATGCCTGATGCTTGGATTATTTCGCATGTTTTTTCCAAAATTTAAACAATTGGGAAGAAACTGGATTTCGAATGCGATTTTGATCGTATTATTTATTTTAGGGTGTTTTCTCACCCAAAAAGCATATTTCTGAAATTGTGGGCCGAATAAGCAAGCACTAAAACAGAACGATTGCCATTTAACCGTAAAACCAGGGGTAGTAAGAAATGAACATTAACGATTTAGTGAAAAGAACAAACCCCAAAAATTACTTTGAACTGGCTTCTGCCGATTTGCCGGTATAGCCACCCATCATAGCCGTTTGGCCGTTAATTAATTCATATGAACATGAAAGAAAAGATCAAACAAGAACTGCTCAAGTACAACCCTTCTTTTTCAGTTGAAGAAATTGAATTAGGACTTGGATTATTTGAACAAAAAGAATTCAAAGCCAAGCATTTGGCATCAAAATCAGGAGAAGTTTGTAAATATTTGTTTTATGCTGAAAGTTCTATTACCAGAAGCTATTATTTAGATGCGGATGGAAAGGAACATACCTTGTGGATGAAACCTGAACAGACCTTCGTAACGGAGTACAAAAGCTTTGTTCATCAGGATAAATCACAATTCAATTTGCAATTTTATGAAGACACTCAAGTATTCATGATCTCAAGGGAAAACCTGTTGCACTTATTTCAAGAATCAAAAAACTGGGCGTTGTTTGGATTGTACCTTACCGAACAAGTACATATTACATTAATAGATGTTTTCGTGAATCTGTTGGCTAACGATGCCACAAAAAATTACCACTATATTGAGTATATGTTTCCCAGGTTTATTCAGGTAGCCCCGCTCAAGGATATTGCTTCCATGTTGCAAATATCCCAGGTCAGCCTGTCGAGAATTAGAGCCGGCAAGCAACTTAAAAGCTAATTTTTTAACATATGTAAAGCCGATTTTGAGTCGCTATTGGTCTATTTGAAGGCCTCAAAAAATCATTTTCAAAATGAAAAATATCATCACAATTATTCTGTTTATGACAAGTTTATCAGCCATGGCTCAAAATGGCAAGGCCACAACCGTTAAAAAGACCTTTAGCCGCACGACTTCCATTAGTCAGATCATTAATGCAGATGCTTCCGTGATATGGGATTTGCTCACCAATGCCTCTGATTTTTCAAGATGGAGCTCTACCGTTATTTCTATTGAAGGAGATATTCAAAAGGGAGAAAAGATCAAACTAAAAAGTACCCTCGACCCCAATCGAACCTTTAAGCTAAAAGTAAAAGAAATGATCCCTTATGAAAAGCTGGTATGGGGTGATGCAATGGGCAAGCGTACTTATACCTTAGAAAAAGAAGGAAATATTACGCAATTTACCATGACAGAAAAAATAGGCGGGTTGATGTTTCCTTTATTTGCCAGTAAAATTCCTCCTTTTGACGAATCATTTGAACAATTTACTTCAGACTTGAAAAGAGAAGCGGAATCCATTGCTAATTCAAAATAACTGTCATGAATTATCGGGAAAAAATAGGTACTAAAGACAACCCACTTACTCTTAAAACACCGCCATTGAGCTCAGAATACACCATACACGTAGATGAGAAAGATGGCAAGGATATTTTGGTTTGTACCGTAAAGACTACTGTTCTACACTATGATATCCGTTGTTTGGAAGACTTACACCAAATGCTGAAAGAACGCGGAGATTGGATGTTGCTAGGTAGTAAAGATGAGAAAGCTGAAGCCCAACCCGATACCGTAGAATACTGGGGCAGATCTTCCGATAATCCTATTGGTGGGTGGTATGGCCTGAAAAAAGGGTTCAGAGGAAGGTTTGGGATGTATATCCCTCCTTTGATGGAGTATTTGGACCTAGCTGAAGTACAACATAATAAACGGAACAATGGAATGAGGACAAAATAATCGCTGCCCGCCATATTGCCCCTAAACGGGTTGTTATACATTTTCTGGCTAACAGCTATTATGCCTGTGGTCTTCAAGCCACTAAATATTCTCCATTTCCGAGAGAATGCCACACTGTAGTACATGTGTTAATTCACAATATCTATAACCGAAAATGAGGCTCCGGGGATCCAATGTTGAGATTTCTTTCTAAAAGGTGTCCTCTCCAAGGGCAACCAGCTCTGTTCACCACTTTCGCAACAAGATACTGTCCTTTGTCAAAGGCTTGAAGAATCTAACAAATCGATCAAAGTATCTCTCATTGCCTCATCCCGGAATTATTAGATTTGCCACATGCATATTCTGGATTTTGTGCCTTTATTTAGTGCTGTTTTCGGGATCTTGCTAGGTCTGTTTATCCTCGTGAAGAGAACAGGGCTTGGAAAGAACAAAAGACTCCGCCTGGTTCTGGCCCTTCTCATTTTTTTGATGTCCTTTACGGCTATTGATTATTATTTGTTTTTGAACGGCCACTATGATTATTCGGGGTTTTCGGCCTTATATGATCATCTTATAGGTTTTCTATTCTACTATTTTATCACTCTCTTCACAGGAACAGAAATCCCTGTGAAAAAATGGGGTATTATCCTCATCATCTACACGGTAATAAGGTACGCCTTTATCCTGCCCTATTTCCAACTTGAGGGTTCCGAGTATCCTCTGGAAGCAATGAATGACTATCCCTTAAAATACTTCATAATAGTTGAGTATATAATCGTTGGATTTGTAAATATGATACTGGTAATTGCGGGATATTTCTTATTCAAAAACAAACCACAGTACGCGATTCTCGATGCCAACAGGCAAATTCATCTTCAATGGATCAAGATCGTGATCATTGCCATAATTATTTTGACGTTTAGCATTCTGATAAGTGCAATCATGTCCTTCTTTGATTTCGGACACTTGAAAGCATACCTCAGGATAGAAACATTGCTTTACGTAGTCTTCTTTTTGGTTTTGGCCTTTTCCATGATGCAGTTTCCTGTATTCATCTTTACAGGCGATTATGAAGATCTGGAACAGGCAAATAGCCGGACGAAATACTCCAAATCCTCATTATCCGATTCCTCTGAACTGTTTGCCCGGATTGAGAAAGCCGTGGTCCAGGAAAAATTGTACTTGAACCAGGAGCTCAAATTGAATTCCCTGGCAGACCGTTTTAACAAGTCCATTCATCACATTTCCCAAGCCATTAATGAAAATGCACATAAAACATTTCCAGATTATATCAATCAGTTCAGAATAGAAGAGGCTAAGAAAAAGCTGCTGAAACCGGAGCCGGATACCATTTTTGCCATTGCCATTGACGTTGGTTTTAACAGCAAGGCCAATTTCTACTATGCTTTTAAGAAACTAACTCATTGTACTCCCACCGCTTTCAGGAAAAAGCATTATGACCCAGGCAAGTCATAAGCTACTGCTTTGATCTTTGTATCCACCTGATAATTTTGGACATTTTTATTGTGTTCAATATTATAGGTTTAAACTCTTGCGCCCCTACCTGCTGGTACTTTTGCTCCAAACAAAATCAAAGACATGCAAGTGTTCAAAACTTTAGTGGTCGCTTTAATTGTGGTCATTTCTACCGGAAATTTGATAGCGCAAAGCAAGCTTATCCTTTCGGGAAAATGGACGTGTCCATATGAAATGGAGGGCGAAAAGGGCATTGCTACCTACGAGTTTAAAGAAGATGGTGGGGCTATTAATGCCTACAGCCTTCTTTTCGAAACAGAGAACGGTAGTACCTACTCAGATAATGATATTGTGCTAAAGGATATTGACTTTTCAGATGGAAAAGGTAAAGCCTCCTGTATAGTGAAAGAAGATGGGGAAATATACGAGATCAACGCCCAGCTCACTCTGATAAATTCCAATACCCTGAAAATTCAATATTCGGCCTGGGGATATTCTGAAAAAGAAATATGGAAAAGGAAAAAATAGCCTCTTGCGAAGACAAACTACATATGACGGGTGAAAAGAAAAGAGATATTAAAGCTTATCCTGATAAACTCAGCATTTTCCATATGGTTTACAAGCTTGCTGGTATTTCGCCTAAGATCCCCCCTTCTGTGGTTGCTGTTTTTTGGGCTGTGGTTCTACCTGAACTCTCTTATAAAACTGGATCTCGAGCTGGAACTTGTGCATTGGCTTGTGATTATTACAGGAATAACAGTTTCAGCCATCATAATTCTAAGTATCAGTTAATTGATCAAAGGTTACTGTAACATTAACAAATCCCGGGTGTACTGACCCTTCAACCATAAGCTAATGCAAAAGCTCAACACAAGGTTCGTTATCCACTTCATATGGCTGATGTTATTCTTTTTATCTGTATGGAAAGTGCCCGCGCAGGAACAATTGGATTTAGAGGCTTACCTGGAGTTGGTAGCAAAGGAAAATCTGGACTTGAAAGAAAGTTACGGCCAGATAAGGATAGCCAAACAAGACGTCAAGGCAGCAAGATCCGAACTTCTTCCGGATATCGGGGCCAACGCCAATTATCAAAGGGATTTTAATCCTACGTTCCTGTTCATCAATGATTTTACAGAGTTCAATCAGTTCAGAACCAATTTTAACAACAACGTAGATGCAGGTATCCTGGTCAACCAAACGCTATTCGATGCGGCAATTTTCTCAGGTTTCAAAATAGTTAAACTCTCTCAGGAATTGAGCATGATCAATCATGAGAATGCATCAAGGGAATTGATATTCGAAGCCTCCCGCTTGTACTGGCAAGCTGTTTTGACCAGAGAGAGCATTGCCGTATTCGAAGAGAATTCAAATCTGGCCCAAGAACAATTCGAGCAAATTCAGAAACTATACGATAAGGGGATGGTGAGCTCACTTGATCTGCAAAGGGCCAGAGTGTACCATCAACAGACCAAACCTTTGGTAAACAACGCCCAGAATCAATATTCAGCTTTACTCAACGAAATGAAATCAATGGCCAATATTGATTTTGATACAACTCTCATTTTAACGGATTCTCTACACAACGTAACGCATTTGAAGACTGAGCTTGACGCAGATAATCTAAATCTACAACCTCAAATACGCGCTGTGCAAAAGGAGCTTGAAATGGCTGAAAAACAGATCAGCCTGAAGAAAGCCTACTGGCTTCCGAGGATCAGCTTATCGGGCGGTTTCAATTACAATGCTCAGGACAATAACTTCAGATTCAGCAATAACAGCAATGAATTATTCTTCGGTACAATTTCATTAACGGTTCCCATTTTTTCGAGTGGTAGAAATAAGGCCGCTATCGCCAAAGCCCAGTTGCAGAAGAAAATGATTCAGTTTAGCGCGGAAAAGACCAGAAATCAGCTCGAGAAAGAACTCATGAATGCAAGAAATCACCTGGCGAGTGCTTTGGAACGGATCGCCTTGCAACAGGAAACTACAGACCTTAATGCCAAAGAGATAGATGTTTTTAGAAAGCAACTCCAATTAGGTGTTGTCACCCCTTTAGAATTCAAAGAGAGCAGAGTGAGGTGGACTCAGTCGAAACTGGAGCTTTTAAATGCTCACCTTGAATTATTAGTTGCCCGGCTGCAATTAAGAAGAATACTAGGAACAACAAATCGAACAGATATTAAATCAACCCAATGAAAAAAGGATTATTTTTTTTCGGTGCACTTACCCTTTTATTGAGTTGCTCATACGATCAAAGTCAGGAAATAACTGCCACTGAAAAAGAAGAGATATCAATTCCGGTAAGAGTTACTGCCATTGAAAACAAACTCGTCAAAGAGACAAAGAGCTATTATGGCACTCTAAAATTTCAGCAATCAGCCAATATTATTGCCGAACAACCGGGCATTGTTACAAATCTCAACGCAATTCCGGGAAAAAATGTCAAGAAAGATGAGGTCATCGTAACGTACCCCCCTGCAAATCATCATCTTCAGGTAGATCAGGCCCTTATCGAAATAGAAAAACTACGGACTGACTTTGAACGCCAAAAGGAGCTATTTGAAGCCGGAGCGGTTTCAAAGATCTCTGTTGATGAGCTGAAGACTCAACTTGAAGTTCAGGAAAAAATGTTGGAACAACTACAGCAAGTAGGCATAGTACGGGCTCCTTTTAATGGAATTATTACCCAGCTACACACTAGTTTCGGTCAGGAAGTACATCCCGGATATCCCCTTTTGAGCATGGCTGCAACTTCCAGACTTAAAGTGGATTTCTTTGTATCTACCAGGGAAATAGATGAGATCGCTTTAGGGGCCAATGCTTATTTCACGCACAACGACAAGCAGTTTTCAGGAACTGTAGTCAAAAAAGAGATTGAGGTTGATGACCAGAAAAAGGGAATTCGTGTAACGGCAGGCTTTGAAAATAGCCATATCAGCTTTGTTGGCAATACGGTCGATGTAACGGTAGAAACGGGATCATCCTCAAATGGTATATGGATACCATCGGGATGCTTTCGCAGGCAAGGAAGCCTGTATACGGTTTTTGTTGCCAAGAATAACAGAGCTTCAAAACGCACCATAGAAATTATGAAAAGGGATGAGGAAAAAGCTCTTGTCAAAAGCGGATTGCAGGAAGGAGAACAATTGATCGTTTCGGGGATGGACAAACTGGAAGAAAACACCACTATTAAGATTGTTGAAAAACAATAAGGTCTTATGAAAATTACACAATTCGCCATAGACAGGCCTGTGACCACGTCCATGTTGTTCCTTGCCCTGGTTATCTTCGGGATGATGACCTATTTTTCTCTTGCGGTCAATTTATTTCCCGAATTAAAACTTCCGGTTATAAGCATCAGTACCTATAATGTGGGAACCACTCCTGAAGAGATCGAAAAGGAGATTACCGATAAGATCGAGGAAGAGCTGTCCACATTAAGCGGGTTGAAGGAACTCAAATCCTATTCCATGCCAGATCTCTCCCAGATTACAGTGCAATTTGAACATGGAATTGATCCGGACATAGCCCTGAATGAAGTTAAATCCAAATTAGATCTGGTAATTCCAGGACTTCCCAAGGAGGCGGAAAGACCCTTGGTACAAAAATTCAAGCTTTCTGATATTCCTGTAATTGATATTGTGGTGTCCTCCGATAATCTCTCCGGAAACCAGTTATATGACTATGCAAATCGCGTTCTCAAAAACCGGCTAAGTCAACTCAAGGGCGTTTCCAATGTGATTTTAGAGGGAGGTGAACAACGGGAGATAAGGATTCTGGTTGATAAAAGTGCCATGTATGAGCTCGAAATGAACATACCGGAAGTTTCAGATTTCATGGGTGCCACTAACGTTCAGATTTCAGGAGGGGACTACGTTACTAAGGATCGTATTTCTTCCATAGAAATAGGTGAAAAATTTCCATCGGTCAGCGCAATTTCGGAAGTGCCCGTTGTAACTCGCCACGGCACCAAACTCATCAAAGAGTTTGCAACCGTTGTGGATACAGTTAAAGACAACAAGGGAAAAGCATTGTACTATGACGTAAAAGCCAATCAAAAATACGGGAACATCGTAAGTCTCAGTATAATGAAAACTACAGAAGCCAATTCTGTACAGGTCGCACAAAAGGTCAAAGAACTTATCGGTGAAATAAGCCCCGGATTACCCGATGGCTTAGATGTTAGCATCCCATTTGATACTTCCGAGTACGTGGAGAGTTCTGTGGACGATGCCCTGATAAATATAGTCTTGGGAATTATTATCACAGGGCTTATCCTCTTTTTCTTTCTCAATGATGTTCGAACCACAGTCATCGTGAGTATTTCTATACCCGTATCCTTATTGGGAACTTTTATGGCCATCAGCAGTTTCGGGGGGTCACTGAATATGATGACCCTCATGAGCTTTTCTGTAGCCATCGGGGCATTGGTCTCAAACTCCATTGTAGTGATTGAAAATATCATCCGACTGAGAAATGAAGGTATGGACATAAAAGAAGCTGCTGTAAAGGGTACTCGTGAAGTCATGATGGCGGTTATTGCTTCTACAGGAACTAACCTGGTAGTGTTTCTGCCTATTGCCACGATGACATCCATAACCGGGGCCTTTTTCAAGGAATATGCCCTGACCATTTCGGCTGCAACTGTTTTTTCACTTATTGTGTCTTTTATGCTTACCCCAATGCTGGCCAGCATATTACTTAAAAAGCAACGCCCCGTGGGTAAACTCGCCAAACTATCTATGAGGTTTTTTGAGGTGCTGGAAGCTATTTATGCAAAATCACTGGCAAGGCTCATTTCCAGAAGACGCAATCCCCTGATCCTCTTTGGGATCATGATGATCATTTTCATCTCCAGCTTTGAGCTGTTGAAAGTCATTGGTTTCGAGTTTGAACCACAGGAAGACGATTCGGAGGTTTACGTACAGATGGAAATGCCTTCGGGGACTGCGGTTAAAAGAACCGAGGAGTTAGTAAAGTGGGTAGAAGATGAAATCGGCCGCTTTGAAGAAGTAAAGTCCGTCTTGACCATCATTGGCAAAAAGAATGAAAGTACCCTGGGAACCCATTTTGCCAATGCCAAAATTAAATTGGTTGCTAAAAGCGAAAGAGCACTTTCCGATATGGAATTTGCCCAGCTACTTGAAGAACGATTGGCCCTTATCCCCGAGATCCGTTCTACTGTTTCTGCTGTAAATGCCGATGATGGAGCACCTATACAATTCTTTATAAAATCAGATAGCCAGGAAGATCTGGCGATGGCCAATGCATCAATTAAAGGGATACTCCAGGATGTTACGGGCATTTTGAACTTTGAGTCGAGCCTCAGGGAAGGAAACCCGCTTATACGATTTGAACCTGATGGTCGGCTATTGGCAGATTTGGGATTAAGTCCTTTGGAACTGTCCCGTACGATCAGAAATTCAGTGAATGGTGCAAAGGTTTCGGTATATAAAGAACGTGGAAAGGAGTACGATATCACCTTAAGTTATCCCAATAACCAGATCAATTCAGTTGAGAAGATCAAGCAGATCCCCATATTTACGGATCAGGGCAGTTATACGGTAGGCCAATTGGCAACGGTTCATTATGAAACTTCCGCTGCGCAGATCCAGCATGATTACAAAACACGTACAGTAGAATTTACGGCTAACCTCTCTCCAGGGGCCTTACAGGGAGATGTTCAAAACAGCATCAATAAGTTGATAGAGCGCACCGAACTACCGGGCTCCGTGACCTTCGCATGGGCAGGTAATATTAAAGAACTCAATGAGGCCACGGTTGATATGACCATCACCTTTTTCATTGCCTTTCTGTTGATGTATATGCTTCTCGCCTCTATAATGGAGAATTTCTGGCACCCGGTGATCATTTTTACAACAGTTCCTATGGCTATGATTGGAGTATTTGTATTTATGTTTCTTTTTGGGTCAACCATGAACATAATGTCACTCATGGCGATCATAACCCTTCTGGGACTTGTGGTGAACGATGATATTTTGATCCACGACTATACCGAGCAGCTCATGCACAACAAGAAAATGGATATTTATGATGCGACCATTAAGGCCGGAAGAACAAAAATGAAAACAGTGATCATGACCACTGTTGCTATTATTTTCGGTATGCTGCCCAATGCTTTGGGTATCGGAGATGCCGGTGCTGAGTTCCGGACTCCAATGGCTATTGTTACTATTGGGGGAATGATAACTTCAACAATTCTTACCCTTTATTTAATCCCCTCCATTTTTTATGTGATACGAAGCCCCAAAAGAAAGTAAAACCAAACCCTGTTGCTTTCGATCGGGGTCATTGTAATTTATAAGGTCAGAGGCAATGCAACCGGAACCGTAATGTAATTGTAAAATCTTCATCGGGTCATTGAGATCGGCTAGCAATCCGTATTCACAAAAGAGAAACAGCTCAGTGGCTTTAAGCAATGAAACACTACAATATGAAAGTACAAGATATCATATCGGAACATAAATGGAAATTGTCGTTTACGATGACGTTGATCCTTTTGGAATCGGGAATCTTCATTTTGTTTCCCTTGTTCATAGGTCGCGCTATTGATGATGCCATAGCAGGAGGCATGAATGGAGGTCTGCAGCTAGGACTTTTGGGCCTGGCCTCCCTGTTGGTAGGAGCGGGAAGAAGGTTCTTTGACTCCAGACTGTATAGCAGTATATTCCAGAAATTTGGTGTACGACTTATCTCAAAGATAGAAAACGCTAATTCTTCCGTTAAAACTGCCCGTTTAGGAATGTTAAGAGAAGTATTGGAATTTATGGAAAACTCCCTCCCGGAAATCGTTGGGAATATAGTCAGTTTAGTAGGTGTTGTTCTGATCGTTGCTTCACTGAACCAAACGGTGTTCTACGGAAGCCTTATTGTTACGGTTTTGGTTCTCATGATTTACGGGATAAGCAGCAGACGCACCATACGTTTAAACCGGTCTTTCAATGACGAATTTGAAAGGCAGGTTGATGTTATTGATAAAAAAGATCCCCGGGAACTAAGCTATCATTTAAAAGGCATCATGAAATGGAATATTAAATTATCCGACCTGGAAACCGTAAACTTCTCCTTGTCGTGGATAGTATTAATGGGGTTTCTGGTAAGCGCCATCGTTATTGCCATTGGAGATGGAATAGTGAAATACGGTGCTTTGTTCTCCTTGATCATGTATGTATTTCAGTACATGGAGAGCGTACTTCAACTCCCTCTGTTCTATCAAAACTGGTTGCGGTTGATCGAAATAAAGGAGCGCTTACAAGCTATTGAATAACCCTTTCAATAAATGTTATTTGTAGATTTCTGAAATGATTAAGCTTGAAAGTGAACATAATGATTATTAACTCGCTTTCATAAGCAATACTATTTCAGTATAATGTTCTTTTACCTGGCCACTACAAGGCTTGAAGCTTGCCCTTACTTGATCAATTATTTCCTAAATTTCAAAACCCAAACCTTTACACTATGAAATATTACGCCCCCGAAAACGCGGCCTTTTTACTGCCTTTTCAGTTTGAGCCAGCTGCCTTGACAGCTGATTTTGAAAAATGCCTGAAATACGATTTTTTACAGAATTATGTGCCGGCCAATTACAACGGCAAAGACTATATTTTACCCCTGCGTTCCATTGATGGTAAACTAAACTTCCCTGCTGCTGCGCCCAACCAGGCCCATCGTTTTAAAAACACTACTGCCTTAGAACAATGTTCCTATTTCCAGGAAGTGATCGGAACCTTTTTATGCGAAAAAGAAGCCATCCGTTTAATGAGCCTGCCCCCGGGAGCGGTGTTCAACACACATACCGATCACGGTTGCAGTTACGAAGACGGGGTTTTTCGTATCCATATTCCCATTCTCACCAATGAGGAGGTCTACTTTATATTGAATGACCAACGCCTTATCATGCTTCCGGGACAGGCCTGGTACACTAACGTGAGCCTGCCACATAACGTAGCTAATAAAGGTTCAAGCAAGCGGGTACATCTGGTAATGGACTGTATCCGGAATAAATGGTCGGATGATTTGTTCCGGTCGTTAGGCTATGATTTTGAACAGGAAAGGGAAGTAGAAGAAAATTTTTCTGAAGAAACCTTGTACAAAATGATCCGGGAGTTGGAATTGCAAGATACTGCTGCCGCCAAAACCTTAATTGAACAATACAAGGCGCAACTGGCTACAAAGTAACAGCTTCGTTATTCATCACTTGCCAAAAAACAGAAAAAATAAGCTAAAAGGGGCTTATAAACCATACGAAATAACAGGCTTAAATAGTAGTTAAATATTCGTCATTTTCAACTATAAGAGTTATTTTAGTTCTTTTAAGAAACCAAACCTTATAGTAATGACATCATCAACCCAACCAACCGATACGGTCAGCGACAGTATTAAACTGCCCTTCTCCTTTGACGTAGCAAAAATGAAGAAGGAAGTCGAGGCCCTGAATCTCAACAATTTTATCTATTACAACGTGGTTCCCTTAAGGGCTCCCGCCCATCAGGTAGATACTTCCCTGCCTTTTCCCCCTCCGGCAGACGACTATGCAGACGGTTCGTGGACCGACTGGCTGGATACTCCGGAACTCAAAGCCTCCCCTTATTTGACGGGCGTAGTGGATACTTTTCGCCAGCACACCAAGGTAACCCTGGTAAGAGCTATAAGGCTGGCAGCCGGAAATGTGGTAGAAGAACACACTGATCCTACGCTGGGCTTGCAGGTGCCAAAGTCGGTCATTCGCCTTACTGTGCCCATTATTTCAGATGAAGGAGTGGAGTTTTATCTCAACAATCAAATAGTACCTATGAAACCCGGTGAGTGTTGGTACATGCGCCTATCCGACCCTCACAGGGTAGTTAACAACAGCCCTGCCGACAGAATTAACCTCACCATTGACATGATACCCAATGATTGGGTAAGATCTGTTATAGCCAAGCAAGAGGCTTAAGCATTTACTTATACATTATTTGATTTTGTTTGAACTATGGACATTTCACTTCCCAAAGTTTACGACCCTTATTGCACCACTCCGGCTGATTTGACAAGAAAAAAATTAGAGTTATTGGAATTAAAAAACGGTGACATTTTATATGATCTGGGTTGTGGTAATGCCCACACCTTAATTGATGCTTTTACTTTTGCTCAGGTAAAGGGGATAGGATACGAAATTGTGCCTGAGGCTATAAAAGATGCAAAGGACAATATTGTAAAAGCCGGGCTTACTGGAAAAATAGAAATCAGAATCCAGGATTTTTATGATGCCCACTTTTCTGATGCCAATGCCATTGTGGTGTATTTATCGAGAAGCGTCCTCGGTGCCTTATCTCTAAAACTCGAAAAAGAACTCAAAGCAGGAACGAGGATAGTAACACATCAGTTTGATATTCCTGGTTGGACCGCTGAAAAAGAAGTCGATTTTTTACAAACAAGTGGTGTCATAGAAAGAATATTCCTTTATCGTAAAGAATAGCTGGGATTCTGATCCTGTCGGTAAAACAATAACCCATCCGTTTTTACTTCCCTCTAAATTCCCTCGCGAACATTATATTGCGTTTCCTGTACGTTTTATATATATACATCTTTTTTTAGTTTCTTGTATTTATGCTAAAATCCTTCTTTGCCCTCCCTCTGTTTTTGGTCATAAATTGGGGGTTATTGGCTCAGTCTTCCGATAATTACCAGGGTTTACTCTGGAAAATATCTGGTAACGGGCTGGAACAACCCAGTTACCTCTACGGTACCATGCACGTGAGTAATCGTGTGGCCTTTCATCTCAGTGAAACTTTTTTTAAAGCCCTCGAAAGTGCAGAGATCATCGCGTTGGAAACCAATCCCGAAAGCTGGATAACAGACCTTACCGAAACCGATCTTTTCAAAGACCTGTATGCTATGAGCTATGAGTCAAGTGCTCAATACTACCCTATCTACAAGTCCTTTTTAATGCCTGAGCCCAAGCAGGCCGAACTCGCCTACCATTTGGCTCAGGAACAGGAAATGCTCAACGGCCTTCTTTGGCGCTTTAACCAGGGGCAACAGGACTTCGAAGAAAATACTTTTCTGGATCTTTTCATTTACCAGGCAGGTAAAAAAGCGGGTAAAATCATAGTAGCATTGGAAGATTTTGAAGATTCCTTTATCAGTGTAATGGAAGCCGGTAAACCCGATAAAGATGCCACAGTTATTTCCAATCGTCAAGCCCGCTCCCTGCTGGGGGAGTTCACTACCTGGCAGGAACTGCAGGAAGATGCTTACCGCAAGGGTGACCTCGACAAAATAGATACCTTGACCACCCTTTTGTATCCCGGTAAATACTACCGCAAAAATATGCTGGATGTACGCAATGAGATCATGGCGAGAGGCATGGACTCTCTTATGCAGCGTAAGATACTTTTTACAGGGGTAGGAGCGGCTCACCTGCCAGGGAAAAAAGGTGTGATCAATCTATTGCGGAAAATGGGCTATACCGTAGAACCGCAGGAAGGAAGTATTACTACCCAGAGTATTGAAGAAAAAGAAGCTATTGATCAACTGATTTACAGACATCCCCGGCAAGAGTTCCGCTCGCCCGATGGCTTCATCCGAACTACTGTTCCGGGTAAAATGGTACAGGTAGTGACCGATCCTTACCAGGAATACCTGTTTGCCGATATGGCTAACAGCGCCTATTATTCCATCAAGAGGATAAATACCTTTGCCCCCTTATACGACAAGAATATAGAGGCTTATAAAATAAAATTGGACAGCTTGTTATTTGAGAATATACCCGGAAAAATAGTGAGCAATAAACCTGTACAAGTTTCGGGTTATAACGGCTTAGAGATTAAAAACATTACCAAAAAAGGAGACGAGCAATGTTATAAGATCATTTTTACTCCGCTGGAGATCATTATCGCAAAAGTGGGGGGCCACAAAGAATTTGTACGCAGTGAGCAAGCCCGCATTTTTATGGAGGAACTGATGCTAAATACCGACAGCTCTAGCAGAAATACATATTCTCCCCATTTTGGAAGTTTTGAGGTGGAGCTTCCTGTAAAACACCGCATAGAAAGATATGAAGGCGCTTATTACAATCCTTTTGGCACTTTCCGGGTTCAGGCTTTGGATGAAAATAGTGATTACTATACCCTTGCCTACCGTCAGTTTTATGATTTCAGCTATCTGGAAGATGATGAATTTGAGCTCAGATATATAGCAGAACAATTTGAAGAAGGCAAAAAACTAAAACTGGATACTTTTTACATACTACCTGGACATGACCATCCAGCCTCTTATTTCGAGCTTACCAACCGGACAGAACAAAAGCTTTACGGGGAGGTTCACCTCGAAGGGCCCCGCTATGCTATGCTTCTTACCGATAGCGAAGACCCCCAAAAAAGGAAAAGCTATTTTGAATCTTTTACCTTCACTGATCACACTTATCCCGATGAATTTAAAGAATACACTGACAGCGTATTATTTGTTAAAATGAAGGTCCCCAAAAAACTGAACGACTACAGTTCAGTACTGGAAGCTGCCTATGGTAATCATAACAATGACAATAAAAGTACCCACTGGCAAAAAACACACAGCAAGCTGTTTATTTACGAACCCACCGGTGAGCAATTGAAGATAGGGTATCTCAAGTTTAACAAATACCGGTCCTTCAAAAATTCCGATGCTTTGTGGGACAACTTTCTTGACGAGTACTTTAAAAATAGCCTGGTATTGGATAAACGGGAAGTGGAAAGCACAGAAGAATGCGATTCCACTTATTTTAAACAGATCGTTCGCTTCCATTTTTCTGATACCAATACTAACCGTATCATTAAACTCAAAGCAGTAGCAGAAAATGGGATGTTATATTATGCTATTGCTAATACCGACACCGGCAGAATATCAGAATTGGTAGAGCAGGCCATACTATCATTTGACGCTTCGGGTGACACCCTGATCGGTAATTCAGTTTTACACTCCAAAGCGGATCTTTTGTTCAGTGATTTGCAGAGTGGTGACAGCCTGCAGGTGTATTCGGCCAAAAACTCCATCACTCTGGTAGATTATCGGAGCGGTGATTCACAAAAAATTATCGACATCGTAGAAAATTACCGCCACCCTGATTTTAAGAGAAACAACCGTATGCAACTGTTAAACAGATTAGCAACTATCGGCAAACCCTCCGATATCGAATACCTGAAAAAGCTGTATTATCGCAGCCTTGATTCCTCAGCCTACCAGTTTGCCATTCTGGAAACCCTGGCCGATTATGAGACTAAAAAGGGAAATAAAGAATTTCTCAGGCTGATATTAGACGAAACACCTTTCAGTTCTAACTCTTACGAATATTACAATCTTATCAATGAACTGGAAGATTCTATTGAAATTGTAGACGCAGTATTCCCGGAACTGCTGGAACTGACAGTTTTTGAAGACTACAGAAAGACCATGTATCAATTATTGCAAAAAGCGGTTGACAGCGGCATAGTAAGTGGAAAAGATTATAAAGAACGATACAGCACCATTCTGCGCTTTGCCAAAGTAGAGCTGAAAAAGCAAAAAGCCTCTGAAGAAAACAGTACCAACCGCGTTGCAAATAACAGCCTCAGTAAATACGTAAGCCTCTTGAGACCTTTTGCCAAAAAGAAAGAAGTAAAGGAGCTGTACCGTCACCTGCTTAAGATCAAAAATCGCGCAGTATTACTGGATCAAATCGAATTGATCGGAGATATCATACCCGTGCCAGATAGCCTCTACAGTTATTTAGCCTATTACGATAGAGGCTTAGTCGACCTGTACACTTATCTGCTGAAGCAAAAGAACACCGGTTTATTGCCCGATAAATACAATAATCAGGAAGCCCTTTGTCTGAGCATGGCCCAGAATATGAATTATGAAACCTATGATACGATTTCTTTTATAAGCAAGCGTTCAGTGACCACAAAAAAGGGAAGGGGTGAAGCATTTTTTTACCGCGCTCAAAAAAGCAGCGATAATCTGTGGCGCCTTGTTTACGTGGTAGTTCCCGCTCCGGGGCAAGACAGCACTTTACACTACCGGAAGTGGTTGATCTCTGAAGGGGAATCCTTTAACCCCCAATACGATGATATGGAAGAGATCATTGATGATGTTCTCAAAAAAATAGAGGTTTATGGGCGGAAACGAGTTGCTAGCAGTAATGAAGTTTACGATCCTGGTTATTGAGAAAACCCCCGGCCGTTGGCCAGGGCTTACCCAGTCTTTTAGTTGATATTACCTCCTAATATTCATCTTCATTCCACAGAAAGTCTTCTTCAGAGGGATAGTCGGGCCATATATCCTCTATTGATTCATATATTTCGTCCTCGTCATCTTCTATGGCCTGGAGGTTTTCCACTACTTCCAAAGGAGCACCTGTTCGTATGGCATAATCGATCAACTCGTCTTTAGTTGCCGGCCAGGGTGCATCACTTAAGTAGCTTGCTAATTCTAATGTCCAGTACATGTCTGCCTCCTTTTAAATTTTTGCAAAAGTAATTTTTTAGTTCAGTTGACCAAATCAGAAAAGGGTAAAATAATGATCTTCTCTTAACCTCTTGTTTTCCAAAGGGTTTCTTTTCCTTGATGACGGTAAGTATAAAAGCGGGCCAACACAAACAAGTAATCACTCAAACGGTTGAGGTAGCGAATAATTTTTTCATCAACGCTCATAGCCTCTGATAAGCCCACGGTTCTGCGCTCGGCCCTGCGGCAAACACATCGCGCTACGTGACAAAAAGAAGAAGCCTGGTCACCTCCCGGCAAAATGAAATTTCTCAGCTCGGGCAACTCTTCGTTCATACGGTCCATTTCTTCTTCCAGTTTTTTAATGTCCTCGTCTTCAACCTGGGGCAAAACCATACGATTGTTTCCAGGGTCAGCCGCCAACTCGGAACCAATGGTAAAAAGCAAATTCTGAATCTCCACCAGAGTATCTTCTGCCGATTTATCCCTAGCGGTATCTCTGATAAGCCCGATGAATGAATTGAGTTCATCTACCGTACCATAAGCTTCAATGCGGATATTGGTCTTTTTCACCCGGGTTCCTCCTATCAGCGAAGTTTCCCCGGTATCGCCTTTACGTGTATATACTTTCATAACTATCTTCTTTATGAACGATGAACCTAATGCTAATTAGCGGATTAAAAAAAAGTTCATCAAAGATTTTTATACAATAGTATTTATCGTAATATTGCAATAAACAAATAAAGCGATGGGAATCACTAAAACCGAAAGCTTTTCCGACCTGCAAAACAGATTGGCCGACTATTTTAAGGTGCTGGGGCATCCCGCCCGTATAGCCATACTGGAGCATTTAGTTAACGCCAACTCCTGTATTTGTGGTGATCTGGTGGATGTTTTACCACTTTCCCAGGCCACCGTTTCCCAGCATTTGAAAGAGCTCAAACAAGCCGGTCTCATCAAAGGGGAGATCAGTGGAACTTCGGTCTGCTACTGTATTAATGCGGAAAAATGGCAGGAGGTAAAATCCTTTTTAAATGAATTTATGGATCGTTACCCCAATCTGGAAGATTCTTGTTGTTAAACCCTATAAATCATTGAGATATGTTTCCAAAAATGCATGTATCCCTCTATGTAAAAAATATTCAGAGAACAATTGAATTTTATCGCAATTTCTTTGGTGAAGAACCGGCCAAACAAAAAGCCGACTATGCTAAATTCCATCTGAACAAACCTGCTCTGATCATTTCCTTTGTTGAAAATCCTGAAAAAGTGAGCGCTGCTTTCGGTCACCTTGGCTTTCAAATGGATACAAGACAAGAAGTAATGGAACGACTGGATAAAAGCCGTGAACTCGGCCTGGTGGTTAAAGAAGAAATGGGTACAGCTTGTTGCTACGCTTTGCAGGACAAGTTTTGGGTAGAAGACCCCGATGGTTATCAGTGGGAAGTCTACTACTTCCACCGGGATGTAGAATTTAACGACCCGCATTATTCTACTGAACAGGCCAACGCTTGCTGTACCCCCAATCAAAACGAAAAGCCTCGCCTGGCTATGGCTGATCTGAACAGAACTCCCTCTGCTGCCGGTACCGGATGCTGTTAATTGTAAACTCTTATAAACCTCAAAACCATGAAAAAAACAGCTTTTATTTTAGCCCTCTCTTTTCTGACAACGCCTTTACTGGCTCAGGAATTCACTTCCAGACTGTCGGAAAAAATTGCTCTTCTAAACCGACAATTCGATTTGATCGAAGATAGCCGCAAATCGGAGTTGAACTCTATTGCTGAATATATTTCCGGCAAAAACGAAACGGCAAAACTGCTCTTCATCTGTACACATAACTCCAGGAGAAGCCAAATGGCTCAAATATGGTTGAGCACGGCTGCGGCATACTACGGGCTTGATAATACAATAGCCTTTTCTGGCGGTACCGAAGCTACCCGTTTTCATCCCAATGCTATTGCAGCTTTGAAAAGGGCCGGATTTGTTATTAATGTCTCTCCTAAGGGAGACAATCCTTCTGTTTCCGTAAAAGCCGGAAAAAACCTCACCCCTTGGTTATTATTCTCCAAAAAGTTCAGTGACTCACAAAATCCCCATAAGCACTTCATGGCGGTAATGGTTTGTTCGGATGCCGATAAATCCTGCCCGATCGTAGAAGGTGCCGAAAAAAGAATTGCTTTACCTTATGACGATCCGAGGTATTTTGATGATACCCCCGCCCAGGATCAGGAATATGATAAAACGAGTGACAAAATTGCCCTTGAAATGTTTTACATAATGAAGCAAGTTAAAAGAAAAGCTATAATTGCAAAGGAAAGCTTACGCTAGATTCCTGCCTAACACCTTGCCTCAATGAAGCATTTCAAGCCTGCCGTGGCTGAATTACTGGGAACTTTTGCTTTGGTCTTTTTCTCAGCCGGAGCTGTTCTCTCAGATCAGTTGTTTGAAGCCGGTTTGGGAAGTTTAGGTTTAGCCGCAGTTTCCGGCACAGTAGTAAGCTGTATGATCTATGGACTGGGTGAAATTTCCGGGGCTCACATCAATCCGGCTGTCAGTTTTGCCTTTGCCCTTAGCGGGCGATTTCCCTGGAAAAAAGTACCTGTCTATATTATTGCTCAACTCCTCGGTTCCGCCATGGCCAGTTTAAGCCTCAGTGCCTTATTGACCGAAACCGGTATAGCTGGTGAAACCAGACCTCATACGGGGCTTTGGTCGGCTTTTATTCTGGAAGCGATTTTCACTTTTTTTCTTATGCTCGTAATCATAGCGGTTAGCACCGGAGCTAAAGAAAAAGGTATAATCGCAGGTATGGCGATAGGCCTGGTTGTCTTTATAGAGGTCGCTATGGGTGGAGCATTAACCGGGGCCTCTATGAATCCCGCCCGCTCTTTTGGCCCCGATCTGGTATTAATGGATTTCAATTACTTCTACCTCTATCTCTTAGGTCCATTGGTCGGGGCTTCCCTGGCTGTAGGGGCCTGGAAAATCATAAAACCCAAACCATGAAGAACATTTTAGTATTATGTACCGGTAACTCCTGTCGCAGCCAGATGATGCAAGGTTATTTACAGCAAATGGTTGGTGATAAAACCAAAATTTACAGTGCCGGAATAGAAACCCACGGGGTAAATCCCAGGGCTATTAAGATCATGAAAGAAGATGGAGTGGATATTTCGCATCACACCTCCAACCACATTGATGAATATCACAGAGTAGATTTCGATATAGTGATCACAGTCTGCGATCACGCCAAAGAACACTGCCCCTGGTTTCCCTCCAATGCCCTTCGTCTACACCAGAGTTTTGAAGATCCGGCCGGAACTCAGGGTACCGAAGAAGAGATAATGGACAAATTCAGGCAGGTGAGGGATGAGATAAGGGACTATGCCCGTGAATTTGTTACAAAATATCTCGCTTAAAAACATTTTATACATTTTATCCGATATTTAAGCACAGCGAAGCTTATCTATGGAAGGAATGTTAGAGTTAGCCAGTATATTAATATTGAGTGTTTTGGCCCAGTGGCTGGCCTGGAAGATAAAAGTACCGGCTATATTACCCCTCATTGTAATAGGTCTTTTCTTAGGGCCTTTTTCTACTTTTTTCACTACCGGTGGTGAAAAATTGCTAGACGGTGACAAAATCTTTTCCGGTGACCTGCTTTTTTCTTTTGTATCTATTTCAGTGGGTGTTATCCTTTTTGAAGGTGGTCTTACTCTCAAGCTAAAAGAAATACGTCACCAGGTGGGTACCGTGCGTAATCTTTTGATCTTCGGCCCCATTATAACTCTCATTATTGGGGCGGTAGCTGCTCATTTCCTGATGGGGCTTGACTACAGGCTGGCATTTCTCTTCGGGGCGCTTATCATTGTTTCGGGTCCTACAGTAGTAACTCCTATTTTGCGAAATGTACGCCCCAATGAGAAAGTCAATAACGTTTTGAAATGGGAAGGTATACTGATAGACCCTTTAGGAGCTTTAATTGCCGTATTGGTTTACGAGTTTATCAAGATCTCCCACTTTGAGAACAATGATACTTTTGACATTTTCAAAGAGTTTTTCATCACTATCGCCTCGGGCATATTTGTAGGGGCTATGGCGGCTTTTTTCCTGCAGTGGGTATTACAAAAAAACCGGCTCCCGGCCTACCTCCGCAATGTTTTCACCCTGGGGCTCGTAATATTTGCTTTCACCTTCTCGGAACTCATTCACCCCGAAGCAGGCCTTATGGCTGCTACTTCTATGGGTATTATCCTGGCTAACATCAGGGTTAATGAATTCAAAAAGATCCTCTCCTTTAAAGAAGATGTGAGTATCATTCTGATATCTGTACTATTTATTTTGCTGTCTAGTCGTATCGACATGGAACAGATCCAAAAGCTAGGCTATAACTCATTGATATTATTTGGAATAGTCATTCTCGTCATCAGGCCCATTGTGGTTTGGGCCAGTACCCGGAACGGAAAATTCAACTGGCGCGAGGTGATCTTCATGAGTTGGGTAGGTCCCAAGGGAATTGTTGCCGCTGCCGTAGCTTCGCTTTTCTCCCTCCAACTGACCAGTTCAGAAAATACCAGCCATATTGATGCCAGCCAGGCCGAACTGATATTACCGCTCACATTTTTAGTGATTGTAGGTACAGTCGTCCTGCAGGGTTCTACCGCTAAACCATTAGCCAAACTTTTAAAGGTGGTACGCGAAGTTCCCCGGGGTTATCTGATAGCCGGAGCCAATGAAAATGCCCGCTTTATTGCCGGCTTTTTAAAACAGCACAACATCGAGGTTTTACTGGCCGATACTTCTAAAACTAATATCCGGGAAGCCCAGCGGGAAGGCTTTGACATCTATGAAGGAAATGTATTAGGCGATACCATATTGGAAGAACTGGACCTGACAGGGATAGGTCAGCTCATTGCCCTCACCAGTAGCAGTGAGGTCAACAACCTGGCTACCAAATACTTCGAAGAGGAATTTGGTGAAGAAAAAGTTTACCGCCTCGCCAGTAAAAAAGAACTGGAATTAAAAGATCTCGACCTGCCCAATAACATTGTATTCGGAGGAAAAATAGATTATCTCAACCTTTCCCAATCCATTCTTTCTCACCGGGAACCTTTGATAGAAGATTGCCCTGACAGTGAAGCTTTTGATCAGATCAACAGAAAATATAAAGGGCGGATAATCCCCCTTTTTATCATCAACGAGAATAATGACCCCAAACTTATTTTAAAAGAATTTCCCTCCTTGCAAAAAGGTGATCAGTTGGCCTTTATTCCCGAAGCCCTCCAGCAATAGATCAGACATCGTTGTCCGGGCTTTCCCCCTCAAACAGGGTGTCAACGGGTTGGGCATTTAGCCCTTGCTCCCTCAACCATTGGGCAAAAATTTCTTTGTAGCCGTGGGTAACGTAAATGTTTTCGGCTTCTGTGAGCTTTACCGCTTCGTTTAGCCCTTGCCAGTCAGCGTGATCAGAAAGCACAAAACCCCGGTCAGCCGCTCTCCGTCTGCGAGCTCCCCGTAAAGCCATCCAACCTGAACATATTCCTGTAACATATGGATTGAATTTCCGTATCCAGGTAGAACCCAAAGCTGAAGGAGGAGCGATAACGATGGCTCCTTTAAAATCTGTTTTTTTGTGCTCTGCCGTTACTTTGGTCGTATCCGGAAGCTCTACTCCCTGGTAGCGCATCACTTCATTGATATTTTCAACTGCTCCGTGGGTAAAGATGTTTCCGATAGAGGTATCAAGCCCCTTTAGAATCCGCTGAGCTTTACCCAGGGAATAACCACAGAGCACACTTACCTTGCCATTGTCTTGGTTAGTCTTCCACCAATGGTTGATCTCTTTAAATACTATCTCCTGTGGCTTCCATTGGTATACCGGCAACCCAAAAGTGGATTCGGTAATGAAGTGATGGCATTGTACGGGCTCAAAGGCCGTGGACAGGCCGTCATCTTCCAGCTTATAGTCCCCGCTTATCACCCAAACTTCGCCTTTGTACTCTACCCTTATCTGAGCCGAGCCTGGGATATGACCGGCCGGATGAAAGGAAAAGTTCACTCCCCCCTCCCTTATTTCATCACCGTATTCTACCCCCTGGATTTGGATATCCTCCCCCAAACGGTACTTCATTACGGGAACAGAATCGCGATGAGCGATATACAACTGATGCCCCCAGCGGGAATGATCGGCATGGGCATGAGTGATCAGGGCCTTTTTAACTGGTTTCCAGGGGTCGATGTATACATCAGCCCGGGCACAGTAGATACCTTTCTCATTAAAAGAAATTAATGACATTACAGTTTAAACTATTACTATTAAAAAAGAACCATTGGTTTTGAATAATTCTCCTCTGACAATAAAACCGATCCACTTTTCTAGCAATATTACATTCTTTATATTTCAAACTGAAACCCATAGTGTAAGATCAAAAATTAACCCTTGGTGAATAACACCCCGTTCCTCATATTATTACTACTGTTTTGTTCTCCATTTTTAGCTACAGCGCAAAAAGAGACCAACAACTGGATTTTTGGTATAAATGCAGGTCTTAATTTCAATAATAACATCCCTGCACCGATCCCCAATAGTGCTATGAATACAGGAGAAGGCTGCTCCTCAATTTCCGATAAACATGGGAACCTTATTTTATATACCGATGGCTTACAGGTTTGGAATGCCAGCCACCATTTGATAATCAACGGAAGTAATCTGAAAGGAGGACACTCCAGCACTCAGTCAGCCCTAATAGTCCCACAACCGGATTCCGATTCTATCTTTTATATCTTTACGGTAGAAGAGGCTATTAATTCTAATATGTCCCTTCATTACTCTGTAGTTAACTCGAAGGCTTCTGGAGGAATAGGAGAGGTTGTTCAAAAAAATGTTTTTCTGACTAATCCCGTATGTGAGAAGCTCACTGCGGTAGAACATTACAACGGCAGAGATATTTGGGTGATTGTCCGTTTGTGGGACAGCAATGAATACCACACTTATCTGGTTACGGAAAATGGGGTTGACCCTATACCAGTAGTAAATAGTACCGGCAGATGGATTAACTCTTTGAACATGACCATTTTTGCAGCGGTCGGGAGTATGAAAATAAGCCCTGACGGCAAATATTTAGCTACTGCCTATTTTGGGGATACGGGTTATGTGGCACTTCATCAGTTCAATGATGTTACAGGTGATATCAATAACCCGATTTTCCTGGATAGCCTCCCCAACTCTTATGGAGTAGAATTTTCTCTGTCCAGCAGATATTTATACGTATCGAATACCTCTAACTCTTTACACCAATTCGATATAACAGCCAACGATATTAAGGCTTCAGATACTATTATAGACTCCAGAAAGAGATTAGCAGCTCTCCAAATGGCCCGAAACGGTAAAATATATGCCTGTATCGTGAACGGAGATAGTATTGCCGTTATCAATTATCCCGAAGGGAGAGGCGATTCTGCCCAACTTATAGTAAATGCCGTCTACCTGGAAGGGAATACGACCATCTACGGTTTACCTGCTTTTGTACAATCCGTTTTCGCTTTCCCGAATTTTACCTATAAAATTGGCTGCTTCTATGATTCTGTGCAATTTACTGCCATTACAACCCGATATGATTCCATTCTTTGGGACTTTGGTGATCCTTCTTCCGGAGCGGCAAATTATTCCACAAAACCCTATCCGGCACACAAGTACACTCAGGCCGGGATTTATAACGTAAAATTCATCTCTTTCCGCAAGGGGTCATCTGATACTGCTCTACAAACCATAGAAATAGCCTCTATACCTCAGGCTTACCTTGGAAAAGATACCACTCTCTGCCCCAGCGATACCTTATGGTTAAAACCTGAATACAAAAAAGGCTGGCGATATTTATGGTCCGATCAATCCACCGACTCCGTTTTAGCCGTTTTCAATCCGGGATCGTATTGGGTTCGCATCTATTCGGATTCCTGTTCTGTATCTGATACTATTGATGTTGGAGAAATTGCCATTCCACAAATTGATCTCGGTAAAGACACCCTATTATGTCCGGGCGAATCTCTCCTGATTGACGCCCACTTACCCACTGCTCAAAGCTATTTATGGCAGAACGGTTCTGATAAACCGTATTTGGAAGTAACTGGAGAGGGTGAATACTGGGTGATCGTAACTGAAGAGTGTGAGAATCTAAGTGATACAATATATGTGACTTATGCCCCTGAAGACTCTACTACCCTGAGCACCTACAGTCTTGACTGCGCGGAAAGCTTAAACGTGGATATCAGCAATCAAAACGGTGATTCCTATTTATGGCAGGACGGTTTTGGTTCTCCTCTAAGAGAGATCAACGAAGCAGGTGTTTACTGGGTTACTATTGCTAAAGCCCACTGTCTATACTATGCCAATATCATTGTCAATTCCCATTGTACCGTCCTGGAATTACCTAATGTATTTACCCCTAATGGTGATGGGATCAATGATCTTTTAAAGCCATTAAAAAAGATGGGGATAAATCGGCTGGATTTTTCAGTCTACAACCGCTGGGGAAAACTGGTTCACCGTGATAATACCGTAAATTGGGATGGTTTGACCAATACCGGGGAACAGGCAGTAGAAGGGGTATACTATTGGATGATAAATTTTACTGGTGAACAAAATCAATCTAAATCCCTCAAAGGTAATTTTACGTTGCTACGCTAAGCTCTATTCCCTTGATGGAAAAATACCGTAAATGATAAATTAATACATTATTGCCCTTTTATTGACCAGTCCAGGCAGCTAACAACTTTTTTGCATTAAGATCAATAGCGAGTTCAAAATCATTTTCATTTAAAACCAACGGAGGTTGTTTTCAGGACGTTTATGTATATAAAAGAAGATGGCAAAAACAGCATTTTTATCTTTAACTACCTTTTTGTCAATTTTCTGTCTTCATTCCCAAGAAGGGCCGGGTAATACTTACCGCTTAAGCACCAACCCCCTGCAATATTATTTTACCGGTTACAATATTACCTTAGAAAGGGTTCAACAGCGGTTTTTATTTGGTTTTGACCTTACTTTTAAACCTTCTTATTGTAATAGTTGCCCTGTAGAGGGAGGGGGCCACGGTTTGTTCGGTAACTACTGGCATCAAAATTATTGGAACCGTAATTATAACTCTATAACAATTACTGTCTATCCTAAATTCTATTACGCTGATCTCAAAAAATACTTCTCCCCCCAGCCTTATTACCGGAATTGGTGGTTCCATCAAAAAGAAGCCTCTTATGATAATGTAGAAGGGTATCGCTTTGACGGATTGCGCAATGAGTTACAACACGTATTGGGCATCCGTTTTTTATTTGGAAAAACCTACACTTTCCAATTATCCAGCGATTATAAATTCCTGTTGGACTATTCTTTTGGCCCGGGGATTCAGTACCACTGGATGCAACTTGAAACTTTTGCAGGAACAGTATACGATATTTACCACGATTACTTACATGAGTATCAAACTTCTTTTGCTCTTAATTTTCAAATACGCCTGCAACTAGGCTTTCAGTTTTAGATATTTTATCTTGCTGGATATGGTTTGTTACAATACCCGGCTTAATTCTCAGGGAGCATTTATCTTTGACAAAATTTAAAAACATGAGCAAAGCACCCAAACCGGTTGGTTTATATCCCTTGTCCCGCAAAGCGGGTAACCTCTTATTTTTAAGCGGGGTAGGCCCTCGTATAGCCGGCAGTGATGCCCATGATTCCGGTGTTCCTGGCCTGGAGCTGGATCACAACGGCAATTTTGAAAATTTTGATTTTGAGGCCCAGGTGCACTCGGTCTTTGCCAATGTCAAAGCCATCCTGGAAGAAAGCGGCAGTAGCTGGGAAAAACTGATAGACATCCAGGTTTTTCTGGTGGATATGAAACGTGATTTCAAAACTTTCAACCGCATTTATGCAGAATACTTTAAGGAAGTAGAACCCAAACCCTGTCGTACAACTATTGCTATAAATGCTTTACCAACCCCTATTGCCATAGAATTGAAGTGTGTGGCTACTCTTTAAAAACAACTATTCTAATAAGCTTATTCACAATAAAATAACCTGAGAGTTACGCGAAAAGCGTATATTTGTTCAAGCATCAACCAGCCCATTTATTATGCCAAATATCAGCCGGGAAAAAGAACTGCAACAGCTTTACGACAGAATAATGGGTCGTGAAAACCTGTTACTTTATGGCCCCGGCAGGATGGGAAAAACCTATCTGATTCAATTACTGCAGGAAAAACTGCAGGGAAGAAGGGTTTGTTTTTATCGGAGCCTTCGCGGCATACTCAGCTCTTCCCAGTACATCAATGAACTGGTGCGCGACCTCAAAAAAGAGGCTCTCAAACACGCCAGCCTTGAATACCGCCTGCGCAGGTTTTTGGACGAAAACCCTTATGACAAATTGCAGGAAATGGACGAGATGAAAAGCTGGTTTGAGGGCCTTACTGCTACCCTGGAACAGATCTCGCTTGACTTCCTCTTTATTTTTGAAGACTGGCATGAGTGGGAATTTGAAGAAAGCCAGCCCAACCTGTTAAAGCATTTTAAAAAGCTCAATAAAGCCCGTAATATTCAATTGCTCATCACTTCCCATCGGCCCGAAGATTTTTCCAAACTGGATTGTTCCTATTATGAAGTCCCTCCGGTTACAACCGAAAAATTACTGAGGTCCGTTTCAACCATCAACAATGAGAAAGAAGCAAAAACACTTGTGAACTTCGCACATGGTAACACCGGGTATTTACTGCGTATACTGGATCACATTGAAAAAACCGGTTCTGCAGATAAAGCCCTGCTTTCTTTCTGCAGTGAATTGCATTCGGCTTTTTTCAAAATGAAATTCCGCTTTACCGATCTGCAATGGCGCTTATTGAGGGCAATTGCCAAAGATGAAAGGGTTTTACAACCCCATTCCTTCGATTTTCTGGTAAAACACAAACTGGGAGCTGCCAGCAGTGTGGAAAGAGCCCTTAAAAACCTATCCGATTCGCAAATGATCGAAAAAACGGAAGAAGGTTGGACTGTAAGCAATGTGCTTTTGTTGCGTTGGATACAATGGTTGTATTCGTAACTCGCTTTCATTACAGATAATAACACCTGCTCCTACTTACCCGGCAAGTGCTCCAAAACACGGATATTCCCTAACTTTGCGCCTCTTTTTACAAAAGCGCACCAATGGCCCGCAAATACCCTGAACCCAAAGGATTGAACCTGCCGGAAATTCATCGGCAGATCCTGGAAAACTGGCAACAGAACCATGTTTTTGATGAAAGTGTAACTACCCGCGAGGGCAAGGATAACTTTGTCTTTTACGAAGGTCCCCCTTCAGCCAATGGTATGCCCGGTATTCACCACGTTATGGGGCGCACCATAAAAGATATCTTCTGTCGCTTTAAAACCCTGCAGGGCTATCAGGTTAAACGCAAAGCAGGCTGGGATACCCACGGCTTGCCGGTTGAGCTGGGTGTGGAGAAAGAACTGGGTATTACCAAAGAAGATATAGGTAAAAAAATATCGGTAGAAGAATACAATGAAGCCTGCCGCAAAGCAGTGATGCGCTACACCGGTGTATGGAATGACCTGACTGAAAAAATGGGTTACTGGGTAGATATGGACAACCCCTATATCACCTACAAAACCAAATACATGGAATCGGTCTGGTGGCTACTCGAGCAATTGTGGGATAAAGAGCTGCTCTATAAAGGTTATACCATTCAGCCTTATTCTCCTAAAGCCGGTACCGGTCTGAGTTCCCACGAACTGAATATGCCAGGTTGTTATCGCAATGTAAAAGACACCTCGGTCATAGCCCAGTTCCCGGCTGTACAAAATGAAAGGTTTAAAGAAGTTTTTGGAGATGCCGTTAAGGAAGGAGATAAAGTTTACTTCCTGGCCTGGACCACCACACCCTGGACCTTACCTTCCAACACAGCTCTTACTGTGGGCAAAAAGATCGGGTATGTCATGGTGGAAAGCTTCAATCAATATACTCATAAGTGCCAAAAAGTAGTTCTCGCCAAAAATCTTCTCGAGAAATATTTTAAAACAGACCTTCAGGATCAGCCCTTGGAGAGTTATGATAGTAAAGGCAAGAATATTCCCTGGCATATTGTGTGGGAAGGCACAGGCAGTGATTTACTCCATCTGCAATACCAACAATTACTGCCCTATGCTCAGCCCCACGAAAATGCCGATCAGGCTTTTCAGTTCATCCCTGGTGATTTTGTCACTACGGAAGACGGTACTGGTATCGTTCACACTGCCCCCACCTTTGGGGCCGATGATGCCAAGGTCGCCAAGGATGCCGGAGTTCCTCCCATGCTGGTAATGGATGATAACAATAACCCTGTTCCCCTGGTCGATCTGCAAGGCCGCTTTACGAAGCACATGGGTAACCTGGCCGGGAAATACGTGAAAAACGAGTATTACGCAGAAGGCGAAGCACCTGAAAAGTCAGTGGATGTAGAAATTGCTATCAAGCTTAAAGAAGAGAACAAGGCCTTTAAGGTTGAGAAATACGAACACAGCTACCCCCACTGCTGGCGCACCGATAAGCCGGTTTTGTACTACCCTCTGGACAGCTGGTTCATCCGCGTTACCGCTGAAAAAGAAAAGCTGGTAAGCCTGAATAACACCATTAACTGGAAGCCCAAAGCCACCGGGGAAGGCCGTTTTGGCAACTGGCTGGAAAACGCCAACGACTGGAACCTCTCCCGTTCCCGCTTCTGGGGTATCCCCTTACCGATCTGGAGTACGGAAGACGGAAGCGAAAAGAAAGTGTTTGGCAGCGTAGCAGAGCTGAAGCAAGCCTGTGACGAAGCAGTAAAAGCAGGCTTGATAGACAGTCACCCTTTTGAAAGCTTTGAACCGGGTAATATGGCTGATGCCAACTATGATGCAGTTGATCTCCACCGGCATGTGGTAGATCAGATCGTATTGCTTTCCGATGGTGGCAAGCCCATGAAGCGCGAAGCCGACCTGATCGATGTTTGGTTTGACTCTGGCGCCATGCCTTACGCCCAGTTGCATTACCCTTTTGAAAACGAGGTGGCTTTTAAAAATAGCTATCCGGCTGATTTTATTGCCGAGGGAGTGGACCAGACCCGGGGTTGGTTTTATACCCTGCATACGATTGCCGGTTTGGTCTTTAATTCCGTGGCCTATAAAAATGTTGTATCCAACGGCCTGGTGCTGGATAAGAACGGGCAAAAGATGTCTAAGCGACTGGGTAACGCGGTTGATCCTTTTGAAACCCTGGACAAGTATGGCGCAGATGCCGTACGCTGGTATATGATCTCCAACGCCCAGCCCTGGGACAATCTTAAATTCGACCTGGAGGGTATAACCGAGGTACAGCGAAAATTTTTCGGCACACTCTATAATACCTATGCCTTTTTTGCTCTCTATGCCAATATAGACGAATTTGAGTGGAATGAACAGAAGCAAACAGCCGTAGCCGACCGCACCGAGCTGGACCGTTATATATTATCGCGCTTACAGGTGCTGAAGCAAATGGTTTACAGCAGCTTTAACGACTACGAACCCACCCGGGCCGCCAGGGCTATTTCCGACTTTGTAACCGAAGAACTGAGCAACTGGTATGTACGCCTTTGCCGCAGAAGGTTCTGGAAAGGAGAAATGAGCGAAGACAAGCAAATGGCTTACGAAACGCTTTACGAATGCTTGCTCAGTATAAGCCAACTTATGAGTCCGGTAGCTCCCTTTTTTGCCGATTGGTTGTACCAGAACCTGGGTGGAGAAGAAAGATCCGTGCACCTCAGCTATCTTTTTCCGGTTAAGGAAGGGATCGTAAATATCCGGCTAAACGATCGCATAGCTCTGGCCCAACAGGTAATTTCCATGACTTTTTCCCTGCGCAAGCGGGAAATGATCAAAGTACGGCAGCCCTTACAAAAAATGATGATCCCTGCCTTAACCGCAGAAACGGAAGATCTGCTCCAAAGTATAGAACCCATCATCCTCTCTGAAACCAATATCAAGGAATTGGAGATCATAAAAGACACTTCTGGCATACTGGTGAAGAAGATAAAACCAGACTTCAAAAAGCTGGGGCCTAAATACGGTAAGCTCATGAAGCAGGTGGCCGGAGCCATTGCTAAAATGACTCAGGATGAGATACAAAAACTGGAACAGGAAAAGGAACTTTTATTGAAATTAGACGATGAAGATATAAACCTCAGCCTGGACGATGTAGAGATCACAACGGAAGATATTCCCGGCTGGTTAGTGATGACCGAAGGCGGGATGACTGTAGCCCTGGATATTACTATTAACGATGAACTGCGTTACGAAGGCATTGCCCGTGAACTGGTGAACCGCATTCAGAATCTCCGCAAAGATTCCGGTCTGGAAGTTACGGACCGTATCAGGCTCAAGATACTGGGAAGTGAGGAGATCAGGAAAGCGGTAGCCCATAACAAATCATATATTACAACAGAGACCCTGGCCAATGAATTAAACGTGGTAGAAGAAATGGTCGGAGGCGAAAGCTTTGAATTTGATGACGTGCAAACCACTATCCATTTAGAGAAAGCCTGAACCTCATAAAATTTTTATATTTGGCGGTCTTCGCAAAAATGTATTTTTAAGAAGAACCATTAATCCATAATACTATGGCAGAGCAAAAAGAAAAAGTAAGATACTCTGATGAAGAGCTCGCAGAGTTCAAAGAGATCATTCTTAACAAAATAGAAAAAGCAGAACACGATTTAACCTTGCTGAAGGAAACCTTTGCTAACGACAAAAACAACGGTACCGATGATACCTCACCTACCTTTAAAGCTTTTGAAGAAGGTAGCGATACCATGAGCAAAGAGGCCAACAGCCAGCTGGCAGCCCGCCAGGAAAAATTTATCCGCGACCTGAAAAACGCCATAACCCGTATTGAGAACAAGACCTATGGGATATGCCGTGTAACCGGCAAGCTTATTAGCAAGGAGCGCCTTAAATTGGTTCCCCACGCCACCCTTAGCATTGAAGCTAAAAACCGCCAGAAATAATTGAAACGGGCCCTGATTATTATACTTGGTGTTTTAGTGCTGGATCAGGCCCTGAAGATTTGGATCAAAACCCATATGTATCTGGGCCAGGAGTACGTTATTACTGACTGGTTCATTATACATTTCACCGAGAATCCGGGTATGGCCTTTGGTTTTGAATTTGGCGGCAACTACGGTAAACTGGCCCTTAGTATTTTTCGTCTTATCACCGTAGCCTTCATTTTCGTGTGGTTGAGAAACCTTATCGCCAAAAAGGCTAAACCCATCGCGATAGCAGCCGTAGCCCTCATCTTTGCCGGAGCCATCGGCAATATTCTGGATTCCCTTTTTTACGGTGTGCTTTTCAGCGATAGCTACGGGCAAGTGGCCACTTTTTTGCCCGATGAGGGTGGCTATGCCGGTTTTTTACACGGCCGGGTGGTGGATATGTTTTACTTTCCCCTTTTTAAAGGCTACCTGCCCGAATGGTTACCCATCTGGGGAGGAGATTATTTTATTTTCTTCCGTCCCATTTTCAATATAGCTGATTCTGCCATCTCTGTAGGAGTAGGACTTTTATTGCTTTTCCAAAAGGCGGTTTTTAAGAATTAATTTCAATACTTTAGGGCAAAGCTTCCCTATGAAATTAATACCCCTTCTTATAACACTGCTTTTTTCAAATTCCCTTTACCAACAGAATTTCACTATTCATTTTAATCAAGACTTCCATACTGAAGAAAAAGAGTCTCATGGTTTTACCATGACTTATAGTTTAGATAGTAATTATGTCGCCACCAGGCTTGGATCATACACCATAACTTTTCCCAAAAATTTTAGGGCTGTTGATACAGCTTTTGCTTCAGAATATTTCGTGGGGTTTCCCGGTGAAATATCAAGAGGGATTGGGCTTTTAATTGCCAATTATAAAAATGGCTTACCCCTCGTTTACGTAGACCAAAACAATAACCTAGACTTTTCTGATGACGGTGACCCCATACCCTATTCTGTAGAAGATTCCGCTTTTGTTCTTAGGTTTCACAACCAAAAAAACAAACAAGCACTATTTGAGGTCAAGTATTTTCTACCTAATGATACCGAAGAAAATTTAGAATCATTAGAAGAGTTTTTTCGTAGAAATGAGCTTGTTGAAAGTGGGGTCAAAATGCTAAAAGCCCGTTATTGGCTCTACACTAAAAGACTGAATAACCGCATTGTCAAAACCAGCTTAAATGGCGATAGTGTAAAAGCCGCTATTATGGATTATAACTGCAATGGTTATTTTAATGATATTGGTAAAGACCGGGTATTTATTGCTAAACCAAATATTACTTATACTTCCAATAAAAGTTCAGGTGCTTTTACATATTGGGGAGACACTACCTTCTTTTCCTTTAAGGGTCAGGTTTATGAGATGATTGAGGTTGACTCCTTAGGAAGAAGTATCTCTTTTCAAAAAACCGATAAACATTTTGAAAAACCTTTAGCTTCTGGTGATCTGATGCCAGGATTTTGGCTAAAAACTATAGACCAAAAAGACAGTATATACTTACCTTCTCTACTTGATGGTCAAAAATATTTATTAATCGATGTTTGGGGCAACTGGTGCAAAGGCTGTCATTCCAGCGCTGAAACAATCAAAAACATTGCTGAAGAGTTTTCCAAAAAATTAAAGGTCTTAGGTGTAAACAGTGGAGAGCCAGCAGAAACAGTCAAAAAATTTACTGAAAAGTACGGTCAAAAATGGACACAGACCTATGCTACCAAAGAGTTTATCAAAACCTTTAGGGTTGACGCATACCCTTCTTTTATTTTAGTTGATCCTGAAGGCAAAATTATCAGCCTGCGAGCTTTCGCAGGTGAGATAGAAAAGCTTATGAAGCTTAAAGGAGGTTTCTAAAAATAGGCATACCTAAGATTTTTAGGTATATTTATCCCATGAAAGATAATTCGCTGTTAAAGGGAACATTATCTATCCTTATCCTTAAGCTGCTGGCTGATAACGGACAGATGTACGGCTATGAGGTAATCCAAAAAATAAAAGAGGTTAGCACAAACCAATTAAAGATTACCGAAGGAGCTTTATACCCTGCCTTGCACAAGCTGGAACAGGATGGTTTGCTTAAAACCGAGCACCGTAAGGTTTCCGGCAGGATAAGGAAATATTATTCCCTCAATGCCAAAGGTAAGCAGGCCAGTGAGGATAAACTACAACAGTTGCGCTCCTTTTTGTCGTCAGTCCAAATGATCGTTAACCCCCCAAACATCGCTGATGAAGGCTGAAAAAATAGAAGTTATCCGCAAATACCTCCAGCAGAATGGAGTAGAGTACTACGATATACAGGCCGAGTTAATCGATCATTTTGCAACATCTGTAGAAAATGTTCAGCGGGAAAAGCCGGGGATTGGTTTTGTGGAAGCACTGCATCTTTCACACAAAAAGTTCGGGGGTCAAAAAGGCTTTATGAAATACACCGAGCAAGCCCGGAAAGACGTACAGAAAAAACCTGGTTGCTGGTAGGTAAAACGGCCCTGCGCTTTTTGCGCTGGCCTCATGCTTTAGCCACGGCTATAGTTTACCTGTGCTGGTATCTGCTTTTGAAAAACGATATTGTGTCGCCTCAATACACCAGCTATTACCTCATCTTTCTTTCCGGTTTTGCCATAGCTGCACTCATCAATGAATTCTACCTCCGGAAGATACAATGGTATTTGCCCAGGCAGTCAAACCGGGCACTGGCCTGGATCATTTATTGCGCTTTCTATTTTCCATCATTGATCATAGCTGACGGAAAGGTCGGTTTACATATAAACGTCACATTCTTTACGCTATTTACCATTCTTACCATCTGCATGGTACTAGTTCCCCGTATCATGACAAAGCAGGTAACACAGTTATACGACCCACTCAATATCTGAAACACTTTTTATGACGTTTTTCGCCTTAGCTTTGACATTCTAAAATAAGCTCCAGTGAAAGAACTCATTGCCCATTTTAGCCAGCACCTTAAAGACGCTCTGGAAACCATTGCCAGAACCAATCTTAAAAAACCTGCATCACCCATTCAAAATATAGTGATCACCGGCCTGGGCGGTTCAGGTATAGGCGGAACCATTACCAGCGAAATAGCCGCTCCCCTGGCCTCCGTTTCCATCCTGGTCAATAAGGATTACAAACTGCCTGCTTTCGTCAATGAAAACACTCTGGTAATTGCCTGTTCCTACAGCGGTAATACGGAAGAAACCCTGGCTGCTTTGGATGTTGCCATGGCTAAAAAGGCTGAAATTGCCTGTATTACTTCCGGGGGAAGGCTCAAAGAAATTGCTGATAATAAAGGCTTCAACTGTCTCAGTATGAGCGGGGGCAACCCTCCCCGCAGTATGCTGGCTTATTCTTTTGCTTACCTCCTCTACCTACTGCAATTTTATGATGTTGCTTCGTTGAATACAGAATTGGAGATCAAGGCTGCTGCTGAGTTACTGGACCGGGAAGAAGAAAATATCCAAAGAGAAGCCCTGGAACTGGCAGAAAAACTCAAGGGAAAAATCACTACTATCTATGCAGTAGCTGGCAGTTTGGGCATTGCCTCACGCTTGCGTCAGCAACTAAATGAAAACTCCAAAATGCTGGCCTGGGAAGCCGAGATCCCTGAAATGAACCACAATGAACTGGTAGGCTGGGAAGGAGGAAGCTCACAATTTGCTGCCTTGTTCTTGCGCCATCACACGGACTTTATTCGCAGTCAGAAACGCATAGAGATCATTAAAGGCATCATCTCTCAAAAGACCGATACGGTGCTGGAAGTATGGAGCAAAGGAAGTTCTGCCATTCAGAAAGCTTTATACCTCATCCACTTAGGCGACTGGATCTCTTTTTTTCTTTCCGAAATGAACGGAGTTGACATCATGGACATTAAATCGATCGATCTCCTGAAGTCAGAACTGGCTAAAATCCCCGTGTAATGACCCAGGTCGTTTTTAAAGACTTAGGCCTGATCGATTACAAAGAAGCCTGGGATTACCAGGAAATGCTTTTTGATCAAACGGTAAACATCAAGTTTGAGAATCGCAAACTACCCGTTCACCAGCAGGTTAAAACCAAAAACCACTTGCTGTTTTGCGAGCATCCTCACGTTTATACCATGGGCAAAAGCGGTAAGCCGGAGCATTTACTGGTGAATGAAGAACAACTCCGTGAACTGAATGCCAACTATTACACGATCAACCGGGGAGGCGATATTACTTATCACGGCCCGGGGCAACTGGTAGGCTATCCTATTCTAGACCTAGATCATTTCTTTACTGATATCCACAAATACTTGCGCTACCTGGAAGAGGTTTTCATTAAAATTCTGGCTGACTATAACCTCAAAGGAGAGCGTTCCGAGGGCGAAACCGGGGTATGGCTGGACGCGGGTCAAACCAATGCCCGCAAGATCCTCGCCCTGGGCGTAAGGGCCAGCCGCTGGGTTACCATGCACGGCTGGGCTTTTAACGTCAATACCGACCTCAGTTACTTTGACCATATTGTCCCCTGCGGCATCTTTGGTAAAGACGTGACTTCCCTGGAAAGGGAAATTGGCGATAAGGTGCCAATGGATATCATTAAAGCCAAAGCCCACAAATATTTTGAGGAGGTTTTTGAGGTGGAGTTGACGGAACAGAGCCGTTAGTTCTAAAGTTGTAAGATTCATATAATACCGGGTCTTTGGCCCGGTAAGTCATAGTAAGATCGCGGCTCCCTGGCCGCGATGAGGATAAATAGGAGTTTACGGATACCTTAAAACTCTTTTCAAGTGAACATGCCAATTATGTCAGGCTAAGTCCTCTAAAGGGGAGGATTTCCTCCCGAAAGGGACGGCAGACAGGTCAAAGCCTTAGCAACGGTTATCTATTCAGTCTTTGATACTTCAAAATCATAGATTTCTCAATTCAGACTGACAAGAACCTTAAACCTTTAAGGCTCACTATATTTTATGTACAGCGCTAAACTTTTTGTTTGGTAGCCGGATTCTGTGCTACTGTTCGGCTACTTTTTTCAGTTGGGGCAAAGTCATTTTCCACCCTTCTGCTACATCATTATAGCGTTTTTCGCCCTGGGCAGCTGTCTCAAAACCAGTTTGGATGATCTCCAACTTACAACCTTTTTCCAGAGGTGTAATGACGTATTTTACCGTGAGGTAATTCTCCGGTATATCTTCTATATCCCAGGTGGAAGGGAAAAGGGTATGCTCCAGGATATGGGGTGGTTCAATTTCAGTGATCCTACCGTGTACCACTAAAACCTTATTGCCGTCTTTCTCCATGTAATACTTGAGGTCTGCTCCTTTTTCCCAGCTGCTTTCGGCTATGGAACCAAACATATACTGCGCTATTTTTTCTGCCTGGGTAAGAGCCTCCCAGGTCTTTTGCGGTGAAGCGCTGATAAATTCTTCTATGCGGTATTGTTTCATACTTTGAGAGTTTAGAAAGTTTCCAAAAATGTAAAAAAAGCGAGAGCTAGTAAAGAAAAACAGACCTCTTATTTTCCGGCTAGCCAGGGCAAGGGATCGAGAGATTGGGTTTCTTTCCACAACTCAAAATGCAATACGGAACGGCCTTCTATCTCATTATTATAAACCATCCCCAGTTCCTGCAGCCCTTTGATCTTATTGCCTTTTTCTACAAACACCTCTGAAAGGTTCAGATAGAGGGTAAAATAATTGCCGTGATTGACAATAATACCCAGCGACCCACCCGGTACCCGGAATACCCGGCTCACTTCCCCGTCAAAGGCAGCCCTTGCTTTGCTGCCTTTTTCGGTGGCAATATCGATGCCATTGTTGTTGATGATCACGCTCTTGGCCACGGGATGCCTTTGCGGCCCGAATTTGGAGATCACCAACCCCCTTTCTACCGGCCAGGGAAGGCGGCTTTTATTGGCAGCAAAATTGGCAGCCAGACGCGAAGCTTCCGGGGTTAAGGCATAAACCGGGGCTGAAGATTCTGCCACAGGTTTGTTAGCAGCCCGGAGCTCGGCTTTTTTCTTTTCGATCAGTTCTT
>JANQHO010000093.1 GCA_028277105.1 Owenweeksia sp.
AACTCTGGTGGGCTACCGATAGCTCTGCTACTACCCCTTATCCTATGGACCTGAGAGGAATAGCGGAAACTGCTCCCCTAGTGCGCTATATAGCCGGAGGGATGGAGGCCAACCAAAAAGTGAGTGACAAAATGCTGAAGCTGGATTATCAACAGATCATTGGTTTACCGGAAAGCAAAGAGAAGGCTCAGGTAGAGCTTCACCCCAATCCTGCTAAAGATTTTGTACAGTTAAAGCATGATTTTGAACAAGGGGTAGCGGTTGCTATTTACAATCTGATTGGAGAAAAATTATTATCACGGGATAGAGTGAGGTCAGGGGAAAGAATACTGCTCCAGGAATTGCCAGCCGGAGTTTATCTTTTAAAAGTAGGAGAGGCAAAGGGTAGTCAAAAACTGCTTATAGCCTATTAGTGCTCTTTGTAGGCCTTTACACCAGCCCTGATCTCTACCTCTAATTTGTTTTCTTGCGGGGGAATAGGGCAGGAATATTTGTAATTGTAGACACAGTAGGGGTTATAGGCCTTGTTGAAGTCAATTACAATAGTATCGCCCTCCGGTATTTCCAAATCGAGAAAACGGCCACCTCCATAAGTTTCATTGCCGTTGGTCCAGTCGTTGAAAGGCAGGAATAAGTGATTTTTATATTCCTTTATCATTCGCAGGCGGTGGCTTTGGTACAGGCTGAGCACAAATTTTTGCCTGTCTATCTCAAAATGGGCTTCCCCGTATTTTTGGTAGATCGGTTTGCGATCGGTAGTAGTAGGCATTTCAAAGGGCTTTTCACCCCTGGTTCTTACAAACCGGGCTTCCACCCGGTACCGGAGATCAACAGGAAAAAACTCCAGGGTAGTAAAGTTTTCCCGGTCTTCTTCCGTTAAAGGCGATTCTTCTGGATCGGCAAATTCCCGGTTCATTTTATCCCGGTAGGCTAGGTTTTCAGCTACAGCGGAACGGTCGTTATTCTGAGCCCCTGCCTCAAAAAAACAAAAAGCAATGAAAAGAGGTATCCAGAATTTCATTATAGTGTTACGCTAAAAATAATAACGCAAGATAAGGGAAAGGTCGAGCCTTGAAATATTTTCCCTCTCCTCATCATTCAGTTCTACTCTAGTAGTTGTAATACCGTTACTCACATCGTAATAATTGAGAATTCCTATGAAAAGGCTGGCTCCCAGGCCTAGAGCTATATTTTCATTGAGCATTATATCACCTGTCAGATCGTAGGTAAGGCCCACATTTCCGCTGCGGAATGACAAGGGCGCCACTCCTAAAAGGGCATTGTTCAGATAATTTAAATAACCGATGGAAAGGCCTACGGATAAATGAGATTTCTTTGAAGCGGAAATGTACCGGAATACGGCAGAAGGGGCTATATAATGAACATTGATCTCATCCCTTATACTGATAAATGTCATCTGATTAGTAGTCACATCTATTGCCGGAACATTGTTAGTGGTATTTGCCGTGCGGAAGTAACTGTACTTCATCCCTAGCCCGAAGAATTCAGAAAAGTAATACATGAAGTTGGTTCTGAGATTAAAGCCGTTGTTTTTCAATTTCTCTATGTGTTCTTCCAATTCAGGTGGCACCAGGTCGCTTACCGGAGCTGTCATATAACTCCAGCCTCCGCTTACATCTAAACTAAACCTGGAATAGCCCACTAGCTTTTTATCCTTCTTTTTTAGGGAAGAATTTGGGCTGGATGCCGCTACCACGTATTCATCTTCTGTTTTTTTAGAGGTATCCATATCGCTGGCGTTTTCAACCCAAAGTATATTGGCCGTTATGCGGTGGCATGAACTGATGAAGTTGGGCTTTTGATGCCAGGTGATCTTGATGACGTTGCCTCCGGATTCCCTGGCACTGGTTTTAGCCTTTTCTATGGCTGCGTCATAGCCGCAGTTTAACGAGAAGCCAGAGTCGTCAACTCTTACCGTACCCAGGAAGGTGGCGGATGGAGGTTCATTGTTTTCCAAGCCAATAACAGTAACTTCCTTATCTTTATTTAATGGCGGGTAGCTTTTGTTGGTAAGCCTAGTGGTAGTTACATGAGAACAGGCCACGCTTGATAGAGCAAGAATGGCTACAATGATGATCCGGTACATAAAGAGGTTAGGTTAGTTATATAACAAATGTAATTTATAGCATGGGTTTTTGGAAATGGTGTAATAGTCCGGAGTCGGTAGCCCAAAGACCGAAGAGATTGCGAGTCTAAGTGTCTTTGTATGGCAGGGATATACCGAAGGATGATTATTGGTTTTTTCGTCATGCCGGGCATAGACCCGGCATCTCACCCTTTGAGATCGCGGTCTGCTTACCGCAGATAGGCTCTTTCACCGGGATGATTTTAGTTTTTGTTGTCTAAATTCATTACAATTGAGTAGTAAGTACTACGCTTTTTTGTTTATAGATCCCGGAAGAATTGCAATCTAGCTATGAGAAAACATAACTGTTAATTTTTGGAAGAATTAAATCTAACAATCTTTTCCCAGTCAATAGCACCATTATTATTACAGTAATTTTTACCAAATTCAATAGTGAATTTATTGATCATCTGAGCATAAGATTTTAAAAACTCATCATTTTTTTGTTTAGCCCGGTGACCTAGGGGTTCAATGATTTCTGTATATAGATTTGGGTTTCCTGAGACAAATTCCCAAAATGCCTGGCCGCAATATTTTATATAATCTCCCTTATCTGAATTACTTTTTCCGTAACAACAACCATTTACGGCAATTATATTGAGCTTTGAGTTACTGGTACGGAGAGTTTTTTGAGCTGTTTTGAAATCAGATATCATTTTAGCGATCTGACTACTATTTCCCCAATTAGGCCCTGATTTAATATTGACAATGTAACGTCTTCCATCTTTGTCAAATTCAAGATCAATCCCAATTATGCCTGATTTCCAGCCTCCATAAACTTTTCCATTGATGAAGATTGCTAACCCTTCTAACCAATCACCAAAAATAGTCTCCTCATTGGAGGAAATATGGGCATCAACAATACTTTTGATTATTTCCTCTGCAGTTAGCACATATTTAGCTTTGAAGAGATAGGGATTCTTTCTCCTCAAAACTTTGGATAAACTTAGGGTATCCAGGCTGGAAATTCTTTTTTGATGAAATATTCCTATATTTTCCTCAACGTATTGAGATACGTCTTCTAGGCTGATCGGATTCATAAGAAGGTTTGGGTTCTAATAGGTAAAGCTCTTCTGGTTGCAATTGATCTTTTACCATTTCGTAATATTCCGGAACTATTTCAATACCTATTGTATTTCGTTTCATTTGACTTGCTACTATATTTGTTGTGCCGGAGCCCATAAAGGGATCAAGAACGGTATCTCCTTCTTTTGTAAATAACTTAATGAACCATTCAGGCAAACCTTCGGGAAATGCCGCACTGTGTTTTTTATTACTGCATTCTGTTGCTAAGTGAAGAACATTGGTTGGATATGCTTTATCTCTACCGACCCAATTGGAGATATTTTTACCGAAACCACTTCCTACTTTGGATTCATCTCTTGTTTTATCGGTGTCACTTAGCTTTCTAAGACGGGTTTTAGCCCAGTCACCCATGGGTACCATTACCTCTTCCTGGTACATATTGAACTTCTTTTCTTTATTGAATTGGAGAAGTCGTTCCCAAGCATCCCTAAAACGGTTAGGCCACTTGCCAGGATAAGAGTTTTTTTTATGCCAAATGTATTCTTCTGTCCAGAGCCACCCTTGTTTTTTCATTTCAAGAATGAGTTCCATTACGTAGGTGCTCCTTTCACCCTTTACTACTCTCTCTTTGATATTAAGTACAAATGTTCCAGTTGGTTTTAAAACCCGTAACAGTTGTTCACTAACAGGTAAAAACCATTCTACGTATTTATCTGGATGGATACCACCATAAGTGTTTTTTCGCTGGTCTGCATAAGGAGGAGAGGTAAAAATGAGATCTATACTATTATCGGGTAGTTTTTCAAGTTCTTTTTTAGAGTCTCCTAAAAATAATTCATTCTTTACCGTCATAACAACAAAGATAGGTTTAATGAGGTGAGGCTAGAAACCGCTTGAGATGGATTTTTTAACAGACCATACCGAAAATCTGTTGAATATAATCTATAATGATTTTTATTTTACTGATATATTCCTACAACTGCCTTTCCAACTTCCTCCACCGGCAACTGGCACACCTTATCCTGGCACACATAGATCAAAGTCTTACCTTTTACATGGCGGTTTTCCAGTAAAGCTAATTCGCTCTCTTTGGTACTGCTGATCCAAACCGTATTTGGCAGATAATTTTGTTGAAATTCAGTATAGCGTTCGGGAGCTTCATCACCACTAATGGCAATCTCGTAAAAGGGGTAGGTGAAATGCAATAGCAATTGCCCCCAATTGCTGAAACCTTCCCCGTATTGGTAAAGCTTATCGGTAACCTGGTTGAGCATGGTATGGGCCTGCTCACGGTAGTCTTCCCGGTCGAGGTAATGACTTAGTACAAACAGGTTATGGGCCATTATCGAGTTAGTGGCCGGTATTACATTGTCGTATACCTCCTGGCTTTGAGCAATAAGCTGCTCTTGTTGCAGGCTGCGGTAGTAAAACAGGCTGTTGATGCTGTCTTCAAAATGGGTTTTGGCGTATTCCATCCATCGGGCTGCCTGCTGCAGGTAACGTTCTTCAAAAGTGACCTCAAAGAGTTTGAGAAAAGCCTGTATGCTGAAGGCATAATCTTCGATCAGCCCTTCGATCTTGCTTTCGCCCTTTTTATAGCTATGCCAGAGGCTGCCATCTTGTTGCAACTGGTTTTCCAGCAGCCAATTGGCATTTTTAAGCGCGGTCTTCAGGTAGTTTTCCTCACCAAAAACTTTATAAGCATCCAGGTAAGCGTTCAGCATCATGGCGTTCCAACTGGTAAGGGATTTGTCATCCAGGCCGGGACGTATGCGTCTGGCCCTTTTGGCAAAGGCTTTTTCTTTAAAGCGGGTGATCTTTTGCTGTAGCTCCTCTTCGCTGAGTTCATGCTTTTCAGCCAGCTGGTCAGAAGCTTCATCCCGCAATAAAATGTAGTGGCCGTTTTCCCAAAGCCCTTTGGAATTGACGTTGTAAAAATCGCTGATCAACTCAAAATCTTCACCGGCTATTTGCTGTATTTCTGCTTTGGTCCAGATGTAGAATTTGCCTTCCTCCCCTTCGCTGTCGGCATCCAGGGCCGAGTAAAATTCCCCATCAGGTCCGGTCATTTCCCAGGCTACCCATTCCAGGCTTTCTTCTACTATTTCCCGGTAGAGCGGGTCTTTGAATCTTTGGTAAGCTTCGCTGTACAGACTGACTAACTGGGCATTGTCGTACAGCATTTTTTCAAAGTGGGGTACTTTCCAGAAGGCATCGGTAGAGTAACGGGCAAAGCCTCCTCCCAGTTGGTCGTAAATGCCTCCATAGGCCATTTTCTCTAAGGTGAGCTTTACTTGTTCCAAGGCTTCTTCATTTTTAGCTAAATGACCGTAGCGCAACAGAAACTGGTAGTTGGTGGGAGTGGGAAATTTGGGTGTGCGGTTAGGGCCGCCTTCTACCGTATCGAATTTGGGCACCCAGTTCTGGTAGATCAACTGTACTTTTTCTACAGTAAAATCAGGCTCTGCAGTATTGAGCTCTACCAACTCGGATTGTTTGATGCCTTCGTGCAGCCTCTGAGCGTATTCCTGTACCTTGTCAGGCTCGTTTTGATGCACTTCATATACAGATTGTAGGGCCTTGAGCCAACGTTCTTTTGGAAAGTAAGTGCCGCCCCAGATGGGTCTTCCGTCCGGCAGGGTTACTACGTTCAGTGGCCAGCCTCCGCTGCCGCTCATCAGCTGTACGGCTGTCATATATACCTGGTCTACATCCGGCCGCTCTTCCCGGTCTACCTTAACCGACACAAACCTATCGTTCATCATAGCGGCTACGGCAGAGTCCTCAAAACTTTCGCGTTCCATTACATGGCACCAGTGGCAGGCGGAATAACCAATGCTTATAACGACCAGTTTATTTTCGCGTTGAGCTTTTTCAAAAGCAGCATCGCCCCAGGGTTGCCAGTTTACTGGGTTATGGGCGTGTTGCAGCAGGTAAGGGCTGGTTTCGTGAATGAGCGCATTGGTGTGTTTTTCGCTGGACATGGACGAGTTGTTGGTTTTACAGGAGTGTAAAAAGATGATACTTAATAAAATTGCTGAAATTTTTTTGAACATATTGAAAACGCGATATTTCCGCGCCTTAACTTTGAGTTAATACTAAGTTAGAACTTTTGCCACCAAATTAATATTTCATGGACAGCTACCAAATTCTGGTCATTGCTCTTTTTATTCTGGCCGTTGCAGATCTTGTAGTAGGAGTGAGTAATGACGCGGTAAACTTTCTCAATTCAGCTATAGGCTCTAACGTAGCACCACGAAATATTATCCTGATCATTGCTGGCCTGGGCGTATTTGTAGGGGCTGCCTTTTCCAGCGGTATGATGGAAGTGGCCCGCAAAGGTATTTTTAATCCGGAGTTTTTCAGTTTTGCCGATGTGATGGTCATTTTTATGGCGGTGATGATCACCGATATTTTACTGCTCGATCTGTTCAACTCCCTGGGAATGCCTACCAGTACCACCGTTTCTATTGTATTTGAATTGCTGGGTGCTTCGGTTATGACAGGCTGGCTGATGCTGAACAAGGGCGGCAGTGAAGCTGAAAGTATAATGGAACTGATCAATTATTCCAAAGCCTCCCAGATCATTGCGGGTATCTTTCTTTCGGTAGGGGTAGCCTTTACAGTGGGTGCTGTGGTGCAATGGTTCAGCCGTTTGCTTTTCACCTTTAATTTTCACAAACGTCTACCGACATACGGAGCGCTCTTTGGCGGACTGGCCATTACTTTTATCGTCTACTTCATGCTGGTAAAAGGCGTTAAAGGAGCTTCCTTTATCAGCGACAGCACTTCGGCTTATATTAAAAGTCATACAGCTGCCATTATGCTGATCACTTTTGTGGGGGTTACCCTGCTCACCTTTATTTTACAGCGTACAGTTAAACTCCATCCTTTAAAAATGGTCGTGCTGGCGGGAACTTTCTCGTTAGCGATGGCTTTTGCCGGTAATGATCTAGTGAATTTTATCGGGGTACCCATTACGGGTTTCCAGTCTTTCACAGATTGGAAAACATCAGGTGTGGATGCTGACTTATACCTTATGAACGCCCTGTCTGAAAAGGTGAAAACGCCTACCTATATGTTATTTATTGCAGGTTTGATTATGGTAGTTACCCTTTGGCTGTCGGCCAAAGCGAGGCGGGTTACTGAAACAGAGGTAAAACTGGGAACACAGGGTTCGGTAGATGAGCGTTTTAAGCCCAACGGTCTCTCCAGGGGGATTGTAGCGGCTGCTACGGGCTTTACCAACTTCTTTACCAATATTGTTCCCCGCAGAACCCGCATTATTGTAGACTGGCGCTTTCGTTCTTACACCGTTACGGAAGAAGAAACTCCTGCCTTTGACTTAGTACGGGCTTCGGTTAACCTGATGATGGCCAGTATTCTGATCGCTTTTGCTACTTCCCTGAAATTACCGCTTTCTACCACCTATGTTTCTTTCATGGTGGCTATGGGAACTTCCCTGGCCGACCGCGCCTGGGGAGCGGGCAGTGCTGAATACCGGGTAGCGGGGGTGCTCAATGTAATTGGCGGTTGGTTCTTAACGGCCCTTGGCGCTTTTACAGCAGCAGCCCTGGTTGCCTTGGCCATTTACTTTGGAGGCAACTGGACGGCCATCGGGCTTTTCCTGGTGGCAGCGGTGGTGTTGGTAAAAAGTAATTTGCCAAAGAAATAGGCTTAGTCTTTTAGTTAACAGTCTCAACTTTCCTATTTAAAATTTTGGAGTAAAACTTAATCAAGCTTTCCCTTAATTAAGTTTTTTGCCATTTTCTTAATTAAGATCTTTCCTTAATTAAGTTTTTTGCCATTTTCTTAATTAAGAATATCTTTGATTAAGGAAAGAGCAAATATTTTAATGAAGAGTTTTAAAGCAGGTGTTAAGGTAAACCAAGGTAGTTATAAGAGTTTTCAACCGGAATTCATTAACCGTCAGTGGTATGTTGAAGATATGGAGCTGTTGAACTTGCTTAGCCAGGCAGATAGGCAACTGGGGCGTTTGGACATGTATTCAGAATACATTCCCAATATTGACCTCTTTATCAGTATGCACGTTTTAAAGGAAGCAACTAAATCCAGCAGAATTGAAGGCACACAAACCAATATGGAAGAAGCTTTGCTGGATCAATCTGATATTGCTCCAGAAAAAAGAGACGATTGGAATGAGGTTCAAAATTATATAGAAGCTTTAAATGTTGCAGTAGAAATGCTTCAAACGTTACCATTTTCATCTAGACTAATCAAAGGAGCGCATAAAATATTGATGCAAGGTGTAAGGGGAGAGCATAAACAACCTGGGGAATTTAGAAATAGCCAAAACTGGATAGGAGGTGCTTCTATTCAAGATGCCGTTTTTATACCTCCAGTGCATAATTCAATCCATGAATTGATGTCTGATTTAGAAAAATTTGCCCATAACCAAGACATTTTTTTTCCAGACCTGTTAAAAATAGGTTTGATACACTATCAGTTTGAAACCATCCACCCTTTTTTGGATGGTAATGGAAGGGTAGGTCGTTTGCTGATAACATTATACTTGATAGAGAGAGGTATTTTAAAAAAACCAATTTTATACTTGTCAGATTTTTTTGAGAGGAACAAGATGCTGTATTATGATAATTTGACTCAGGTAAGAGAGACTAATAATATCCAACAATGGTTTAAGTTTTTTCTCATAGGTATCATAGAAACAGCCAAAAAAGGAATTGAAACCTTTGACAATATTTTGAAGTTAAAAGAAGAGGTAGATAGCAAAACGCAATATTTAGGGAGTAGATCTGCCAGTGCTCAAAAAGTAATGGAGCTATTGTATCAAACTCCAATAGTAGATGTAAACCATGTAACTAAGATAACAGGCCAAAGCTCACCTACAGCGTATAAACTAATAGCGGAGTTAGAGAGCTTGGGAATTTTAAGTGAAATCACAGGAAGTAAAAGAGGTAAAATTTATTTATTTAGACAATACCTGGATTTATTCAAATAGCAAGCAAGAGATTTGAAGCTGATAAAAAACATCAAACTACAAACCTCTAACCTCAAACTCTACTTCTTCAACTCCGCAAAATGTCTGTAAAACTGAGGAATAGTCTCGATTCCCCGGATGAAGTTGAAAACACCGTAATGTTCATTGGGGGAATGGATAGCATCTGAATCTAAACCAAATCCCATTAGGATGGATTTCAGCCCCAACTCTTTTTCAAAAAGGGCTACTATGGGTATACTTCCCCCACTGCGTACCGGAATGGGTTTTTTGCCAAAGGTGTCTTCCATAGCTTTGCTGGCAGCCTGGTAACCGGGGCTATCGGTTGGTGAAACATATGGTTCTCCTCCGTGATGAGGAGTTACTTCCACTTTCACACTATCAGGAGCTATGCTTTTGAAGTGCTGTGTAAAAAGCCCGGTGATCTTTTTAGAATCCTGGTGGGGAACCAGCCGCATGGAGATCTTGGCAAAGGCTTCGGAGGCAATTACAGTTTTAGCTCCTTCCCCGGTGTAACCTCCCCAAATGCCATTTATATCCAGGGTAGGGCGGATGGAATTGCGTTCCATGGTAACATAGCCTTTTTCGCCCCAAACGTCTTTTAAGTCAAGTGCTTTTTTATAGTCTTCCAGGCTAAAAGGGGCTTTGGCCATTTCAGCTCTTTCTTCCTCAGATAGCTCCTCTACATCATCATAAAAACCGGGAATGGTGATGTAATTGTTTTCATCGTGTAATGAAGCGATCATTTGCGTGAGGATATTGATAGGGTTGGCTACGGCTCCACCGTACAAACCGGAATGCAGGTCGCGGTTGGGTCCGGTAACTTTTACTTCCACATAACTGAGTCCGCGCAGGCCGGTAGTGATAGAGGGAGTATCGTTAGCCAGCATACCGGTATCTGAAATAAGGATCACATCAGCGGCCAGTTTTTCTTTATTGCGCTCTACAAACCAGCCCAGGTTTTCGCTGCCTACCTCTTCTTCACCTTCGATCATAAACTTCACATTGCAGGCCAGGCTGTTGGTTTGGTTCATTACCTCAAAGGCTTTGACGTGCATAAACATCTGGCCTTTATCATCGCAGGCACCCCGGGCAAAAATGGCCCCTTCGGGATGGATGTCGGTCTTTTTAATTACCGGTTCAAAAGGATCGCTATGCCAGAGATCAAGCGGATCAGGGGGCTGGACATCGTAGTGGCCATATACCAGAACAGTGGGTAACTCCGGATTTACTGTCTTTTCCCCGTAAACGATGGGGTAACCGGGGGTGGCGCATATCTCGGTTTTTTCCGCACCGGCTTCTTTCAGTTTCTCCGCTACAGCCTCTGCCGTTTTCATAACATCGTCTTTATAACTGGAATCAGCAGAAATACTGGGGATGCGCAGCAAGTCTTTCAATTCTTCGAGAAAACGATCTTTGTTTTCCTGTATATATTTTTTCTGTTCTTTCATGGTTTTTTGAATTGGGGGTAAAGATAAAAGAATAGTAAAGCTGTTTTAAGCTAAACAGTCAGAAGAGGGATCAGAAATTTAGGTGAAGGGGTAAGTGTTTTAAGCCTCTAGCCATGAGCGTACTTCAAGAGAGTGGCATAGAGATCATCGGGATCAAAAGGCTTGGTGATATAATCGTCAAAACCGCTTTGGAGCACCTTTGTTTTAGTTTCCTCGAAGGCATCAGCTGAAAGGGCAATAATAGGAACCGGGGTTTTATGGCCGTTTTCCAGTTTTCTTATTTTCTGAGTGGCTTCATATCCGTTCATAACGGGCATTTGCAAATCCATCAGTATGATATCGAAATGTGAATCTTTGAAGTATTCTACTGCTTCACAGCCATTTTCTGCAAATTGGGGTTTTATCTTCCATTTATTCAAAACCTGCTTTGCTACCAAACGGTTAATAGCATTATCTTCAACGACCAATATGGAGTTGCCTTCAAGGCTTTTTTGGGACTTAGCTTTTTCGTCAATAGCTTCTATTTCGCATTCTTCAGCTATATCAAACTCCAGTACAAATTGAAAGTCAGAACCTTTACCTTCCTCACTATCAACGCTAATGGTTCCATTTTGGAGGTCAATTAATTTTTTACAAATGGCCAGCCCCAACCCGGTGCCACCATAGTTGCGGGTGGTATCGGTTTTGGCTTGGGTAAAGATTTGAAAAATGCTTTTTAACTTTTTCTGTGGTATTCCAATGCCGGTATCTTTTATGGAGAAGAACAATTCTACTTTGCCTTCTTGTTGCGCTCTAACACTTACACCGATCCGTATTTCCCCCTCTGAGGTGAACTTAATAGCGTTAGTTACAAGGTTGAGCAATATCTGATTTAAACGGTAGGGATCCCCCATGAGGGCGCGGGGAATGCTTTCATCTATATCTAAATAGATCGCAATACCTTTTTCAGAAACTTTAAAACTAACGGTATGCACCAGGTTATTAAGAAGTTGCCGCGGGCAAAAACCAACTTTTTCCAGGGTCATTTTACCGGAGTCTACCTTGGAGAAGTCCAATACATCATTTACAATTACCATCAGATTATCAGCGGAATATTTGATTAGCTCTATATTTTTTCGAGCTTGTCCCTGAACACTCTGATCCTTCAAAAGAACATCTGTCAATCCCAATACAGCATTCATGGGAGTGCGGATCTCGTGACTCATATTGGAGATGAAGTGGGATTTGGCTTCGGCTGCTGCTTCGGCCCTTTTTTTTGCTTTTCCCAAAGCCTTTGTGCGTTTTTTTATTTTTTCCTCGAGTTTTTTGTTCAGCTCCTGAACCTGATCTTGTTTATGTCCGGCAAATGAAGCGAAGACCCCCAAAAAGAAAGGGGCTGTATCGATTATGTAATGCAATGGATTGGCCTGGTGAAGAAAACTTACAGAAGACCATGCAAAAGGCAGGCTCATCTGAATAATTTCCAGGCTTAAGGCACCAATGGGAAAGCAACAACCAAACAGTGCACCTGCAAGAAGATAACGGTACTTGTATTTCATTTTCCACCCTTAAATGTATTCCGGCAATATTTTAACTATAATTTTTTCTGTAAAAAATCTATGCCGGGGTTTGAAAATCAAACGATAAATTTAGTGGTTAATATCAATGCCCAACCAGCATAGGCGGCTCAATTGTTGATTTGTCTACTCATTGTCTTGGCTGGTGTTGAGGGAGAAAAGTAGTAAACTATGACTGCAATACCCGGTCGGGCAGACCGTATTCCCCGGCCAGTTCCTTCATTTTGCGGTAAAAGGCATCGCAGTAGTATTTTGGCATTTCGTAGCTATTGGCAAAGTATTTTTCATATTTAGGCAGTAGTTCGGGGTAGTGTTTTTGCACCGCCCTAAACACCAGGGTTTTGCTGTCTGATTTGCCCTGGCCGAAAAGGGTCAGGGTAGCGGGCATCACATAGTTTGCTCCGGCCTTTTTAAAGGATGAAAACATCAGGTGCAGACTCTCGGTAGTATCTGATATAAAGGGCAATAAAGGCATCATACTCACACCACTTAAGAAATTACTGTCTCTGATTTTTTGCAGAGTATTCAGTCGCACAGAAGGTGGAGTAGCACCAGGTTCAAATATTCTGGCTGTTTTATCATCCAACATAGAAAAAGAGAAAGAGATGATAACCCCTCTTTTTAGTTTGTCTTTTAGGTCAGCAGGAATGACAGCTTTTGCATCTATTTCTGCAAGCAGGTCAATATCGCGCAAGATGAGGTCGGAGCGGGTAATGATATGAACGGGAAAACGGTATTTCAATAGCAATTGTATCGCCTGACGGGTGAGTTGATATTTTTGCTCGAATTGTAAATAAGGATCGGTGGCAGAAGACAACACTACTATACCTTGCTGACCTTTTTTAGCGCGATGGTGCAATTGCCTTTCCAGTATTTCAATAGAGTTGATCTTAACGTTAAGGCTTCGCTCCATATGGGTGCCGTATTTGCTGCCGCGGATGTAACAAAAGAGACAATTGAAAGAACAGCCGCTGTACAGGTTTACGGTGTAGTCGTCTAGAAACCAGGGGTCGCGCCTTTTGGTCTTATTGAGTACACTTTTAACTTCTTTTTCGCTGGGCATGGTGGTAGCGTTCTAATCCTATCCTGATCTTGGTACGAAACCAGGCACCCACTTTTTCTGCTTCGATCTGTTTCCGGTAATCTTCAATAATGGCAGGGTGAAATTTAGCAGTGGTTTTAGCGGCCCAACCGATACCCTGCTTCACTTGGTGATCCCTGGTATTGGCCAGAGATAGCAATAGCTCAAAAACGGGTCTGACATTTTTTTCCGGCAATCCTTTTTTGATGGCATAATGCGCTCCGGGGCCTATGGAGCGTACCACATAAGCAGATGGGTGCTTGGCTAGTTTTCTCAATAAGGGAATACTTCTGCGGGGATTTTGCAGCAGAGCTACTCCAAAAACGCGTTCACCAATAATATCGGTTACATACCACTCACTTCCGGTTTCTATAAATTGAGCCGCTTTTCGGAAGACTTCCTCCAAATGGGTATTCAAACGTTTTTGTAATACTATGCCGATCAACACATTGCCTCCTATAGTATGGAGCTTCGCTATAGCTTCACAAAAACGGTAATGTTCCTTTTCAGGGAGGTGTTCAAAGATCAGTTCTGCTGAATATTCCAGAAGGGGAAAACGGATCTTTTGTTGCAAAAGTTTTCGATCAATTTCTTTTACAAAAACACCAAATCCTCGATCGCTGTAAACGCTTAAAGCCGCTTCCGTTTCTATTCTGATGTCGACCTTACGGGTAATAGTCACAGCTCAACCTTCAAAGCCGATCTTTTTGTGGGTGCCATCGCAATAGGGTTTATTAAATGAGCCTGCACAACGGCAAAAGGCCGTTACTTTGTTGTGCCGTGTTTCACTGCCGTTTTTATCTTTTACCTTGAGATTGCCATAAACTAATAAAGGACCATTGAGTATTACTTCGGCTATGTTTTCCCTTTCTATTTCCATGTTGTCCTCTTTTTTGTTGTTCATATAATAGCTCAAGGCACCGCTGGGGCATTTTTTCACCTGATCGATAATTTCCTGAGTGCTGGCTCCATCTGTATTTACCCAGGGCCGTTTTTGGGGATCAAAAACATGGGGCAGGCCGGTAAAACACAATTCGGAGTGGATACAGTTTCCGGGTTGCCATACAACCGTTACTTCACCGTTGGTATACTCTTTTGTAATACTCATAGTTTTAAAGAATGGAACTTAAAGTTAAGCTAATTTCAAGGAAGTAGCACCAGGCTGAGAATACCGCCAATGATGAGCAGGCGAAAAAGATTATTAAGCAGGGCGTAGTGCTCCTTTTTTTGGGCCAATACCAGAAAAACCAGTGATAAGGCCAATCCACCCAAACCTGCTAAAAGGTAGTAGCTGATGCCCTGAAAAACGGTTTTTTTAAAAATAACAAGGGCGGGTAAAAGTCCGGTCAGGGTGAAGAAAACAATCAGCCATTTAGTGCGGTAAATGCCTATGGTAACCGGCAGGGTGGGGTAACCTATAATAACATCTCCCTTGAGGGCTTCCAGGTCTTTGACGATCTCACGGATAAAAATGATGAGCAAGATAAAGCTGACATAGGTGATGATCAACCAGTCGGAGAGGTGGTAATAAATAAAGATAGCAAAGAAAGGGGTGATAGACAGCAGGGCAGCCGTCATATTGCCAATAAAGGTGATCTTTTTGAGCTTGTGGGAATAGAACCACAGCAAAAAAATGAAAGCGCTGAAAAAAAGGAATACATTGAAGGAAACCAAGGCAGCTAAGAGGGCTCCAACTGCATTAAATAAAAAATAGAGTCTGAGGGTGGTAGATTGGCGCAGGATTTTTTCATACAGGGTTTTATTAGGCCGGTTGATAAGGTCTTTTTCCAGGTCGTAGAAATTGTTGATGATGTAACCGCCCGCCACGGAAAAAAGTGAAGCGAATACAATGAGATGAAGGTTATGGTTACTCAGAGTTGTAAACCAGTGATTGGGATCGTTTAGTACGAAGATCACGGCCAGGTATTGGGCTAGCGCGAGAAAAAAAATATTATACCATCTAACGAGTGAAAGCAAAGCAGAAAGCTTGAATAACAGTAGCCTTTGCTTTCTGTTGAGTCTCAAATCAGAAGCGGTAGATGAGTTCAGGTTGATGATCTTTTAGCATTTTACGAGCCTTGTCGTAATCGCGGGTAAAGCCCAATACAAAACCACCCCCACCTGAGCCACAAAGTTTCAGGTAGTAAGCGTTGGTTTCTATGCCTTTTTTCCAAAGGTCATGCACACTTACCGGTATCATGGGAGAGAAATACTCCAATACCAGGTGACTGAGTTTTTTGAGATTTCTGAAAAGAGGTTTGGTATCACCCTTGAGAAAAGCCTGTATACAAGCGTCATTGTATTGGGTAAACTGATCTTTCATCACATTGCGAAAACCTTCGCTTTTCATTTTCTCCATAAAGATGTTTACCATGGGCTGGGTTTCACCGGGTTGGCCGCTATTGAGCAAAAAGATAGCCCCTTTGCCTTGGCCTGGTTGCGGAATAGCTACTGTACCCAACTCGTCTTTAGACTTGATGAGGATAGGAAGCTTGAGGTAGCAGATCAAAGGATCGAGCCCGCTGCTTTTGCCGTGGAAGTAAGATTCCATCTGCCCGAAAATATTTTTGAGTTGGCCGATAGAGTTTTTGTCAATATCGGTTTCAGGATCGATCCTGTTCAGGGCGTACTTATCGTAAATAGCAGCACATAAGGCTCCGCTGCTTCCCACTCCGTAGCCTTCGGGTATACTGCTGTCAAAGTAAAAGCCGTGGTCTATATCTCGTTCAAAAGTTTTGAGATCAAGAGGAGCGATGATTTTACCGGAGAGGTGCAGTTCTTTGAGGTGATCCAGGTATTTTCTGAGGTTATTATTGGATTTAAGGGCCTTGCCATCGAGTTCTTCACTCTGCTTAAAAGCGCCCTGGTAATAGTTGTAGGGAATGGAAAGTCCCATGCTGTTCTTTATAATACCATACTCTCCGAAGAGAAGAATTTTAGCGTAGTAAAAAGGGTTTTTATCCATTATATCTAGATCCTTATTTGTGCCGGCCCCTCACCAACGTGGTCGCAAATGTACTTATTGTTTTGCAAAAAGGGCGATAATACCTCCTTAACAAACTTACCTACAGCTTGTTCTGCATATCTTGGAAAAAGCAAATGAACATTAGCACCGGCATCTAAAGTAAAATAGGCCGGAACAGAGGTTTCCCGTCTGAATCTCCATATCTCTTCAATCACTCTTAAAGTATTAGGCCTCATTAAAAGATAATAAGGGTAAGAGGTCATCATCATAGCGTGTAAGGTGAGGGCCTCGCTTTCCACTATTTTACCGAATTGTTCCAGGTCACCTTTTTCGATGGCGGAATAAAGCAGGTTAAGGTTTTCGTGAGCCTGCGTAAAACGCTTATTAGCAAAAGGGTGATCTTTCATCAGGCTGTGGCCGGCCGTGCTAGATACTTTTTTAGAGCCGGTTTCTACCAGAAGTACTGTATCACAAAATATTTGGAAAACCGGATCTGTTTTGCCTTCATATGGGATAGCCCAATAATCGCTGCTGTTGAGGGTGTTATCATGCCGCCCCCATTCTACCAATCCTCCGTAAATGGAGCGTGCGGCACTGCCAGAGCCCAGGCGAGCCCATTCACTGGCCTTTTGGTAAAAATTTTCTTCATTGATCTTTTCTTTAAGACTGAGCAGGCAAAGGGCCAGGGCGCTCATGCCGGAGGCACTGGAGGCAATGCCACTACTGTGGGGAAAGGAATTGGCGGTGCGGATCTCCAGATGGTATTCTTTGAGGAAGCCAGCTTCATTTGCTATACGGGTAAAAAACGCCTCTATTTTCTTTTTGAAGCCAGGTTTTGGTATTTCATCGAGAAACACCTCAAAACTAAAAGGCTCATCTGTTTTTTTTTCTTTTAGGGCTACTGAGGTTTCGGTGTAGCACTCGCTAAGTGTAAAGCTCAGGCTGGGATTGGCCGGTATCTGATTTTCGTATTTACCCCAGTATTTGATCAGCGCAATATTAGAGGGGCTACGCCATTTAGAAATTAAGTTCAAGGTGTTGGGTCTTTATAATTTGCGGCCAGAGCCTTTAGCTGTTCCGCTTCTTTTTTTAGGTCTATACCTGAAATTGCAACCATGTTGTCTTTAAGAGCCCTTCGTTTGCCGTTTTCATCCAAAGCTAATACCAAAGTTTGGCGTATAAAAAAGTATTGTTCACCTTTAACCAGGCTATCGGGCTCATTTTCTTCCAAACCCTTCTTTTCGATCAGCGCGTAAATCAATTCCCCTTCGTCAAAATAATATTCTTCTGTAGTAGAATCTTTCCGGAAATCAGCGTATAGTTTGGCTCTCGTCAAATCATTGTCTTTGAGGTATAGATGAATTTTTCGCCAGAAGGGGTATTCACTGTCAAAGAGGGCCAACTCAGCAGAATCTAATTCATGCTGGGTAAAGCCAGAGTAGTGTTGTTCAATGTACTTTACTTTTGAACGAATGTCGTCTATTCGAGCCTGAAAAATTCCCTGACGGGTCATTACATCGTATTTCCTCTCCTGTTCCTCACAGGAGTTACAACTGCCAAAGCAGTAAATCATCAGCAATAGAAGAACAAATTTCTTCACTTAGGCACTTATGGCTTCCATATTGCGATCGATCTTTTTCACCAGACCCTGCAATACTTTACCAGGGCCTACTTCGATAAATTGGGTAGCGCCATCGGCTATCATCTGCTGTACGCTTTGGGCCCATTTTACGGGAGCGGTCAACTGAGCGATGAGGTTTTGCTGGATCTCCTCGGGATTGCTTACCGCAGCTGCGTTTACATTTTGGTATACCGGACAAACCGGTTGATGGAAATCAGTAGCCGAAATAGCCGTAGCCAGCTCTTCTTCGGCCGGTTTCATCAGGGGGGAGTGGAAGGCTCCGCCTACCGGCAACATCAAAGCGCGTTTTGCTCCTGCTTCTTTCAACTTTTCGCAGGCTAAAGTGACTGCTCCTGTGCTGCCGGATATCACCAGTTGGCCAGGGCAATTGTAGTTGGCGGGAACTACTATCCCGTCAATTTTACGGCAAATCTTTTCTACTACACTATCTTCTAAACCCAATACCGCAGCCATGGTAGAAGGTTCCATCTCGCAAGCTTTTTGCATAGCCAGGGCTCTTTGGCTCACCAGCTTCAAGCCGTCTTCAAACGATAAGGTCTGATTGGCCACCAAAGCGGATAATTCACCCAGGGAATGCCCCGCTACCATATCGGGTTTAAAATTGTTAAGTGTTTTGGCCAGTATTACAGAATGCAGAAAAACAGCCGGCTGGGTTACTTTGGTCTGCTTCAGATCTTCGGCACTGCCATCAAACATGATATCGGTAATTCTAAAACCCAGTATATCATTAGCCTGCTCAAAGAGTTCTTTGGCAATAGCAGAATTTTCGTAGAGGTCTTTACCCATTCCGCTGAACTGTGCTCCCTGTCCGGGGAAGATGTATGCTTTCATTTAGTTATCAGTTAATGATGTTATTTAGTTAATAGGTACTATCCAAAATACTCAACTGCGTTGTTCAAAGTTTCATCCAGACGTATTTTGTGGAGCCGGGCTCCGTGCTTATCTATTTCAGGCTCAAGGATATTCCAGATCTCTATGGCCAAAACTTCGGTACTGCTGAATTTCCCCTGCATAAAATCCACATCGTGGTTAAGGTTGCTGTGGTCGAGTTTTGAAATGACCAACTCCTGGATAAGATTTTTGAGATCTACCAGGTTCATAACAAAACCGGTATCGGGATTGATCTCTCCTTTTACCGTAACCGTAAGGGTATAGTTGTGGCCGTGAAAATTCTTATTGGCGCATTTGCCAAAAACTGAGCGGTTCTTTTCCTCGCTCCAGTTGGGATTATATAGTTGATGAGCTGCGCTAAAGCGTTCTTTTCGCTCAATGTAGATCATGGATCGCAAATATTTGGGCAAAGATAGGAAGTGGCTATAAACATATCGCTTTGAAAGGGGCCATCATACTATGACTAAAATTATATATTTGAACCACTTGCCCTGACCTATGAAAAACTTGTCTAAACGTATTATTGTAGTAGTTGTACTGACTTTATTAATTACTAATTGTAAGGAAGACGAAAAAGGCCTTCCCCAATTACAGGCGTGTAATGCAACTGAAAATATAATTAGCCTTCAGTTACCTGTAGAAACATATACCAATAGCAAGAGTGTAGTCTTGTTGGAAAATGGCAAGCTTTTGCTCAGTGCGGCTTCTCAGTATTATATATATTCCAATGATTTAGAATTGGAAAGTTCTTCAACTGCTAACGGAGGAAAAAGGATATTCCCTTTGAGTAAGGGGAATTTTCTTTCTTTTGATGAAGAGGTCATTTCTACTCCCGTACCACCTTTTCAATTTGGGGCATTTTATGAGGTAGGGATAGATTTCTGTTTCAATAGTGCTTATGTTTTCCTAAACGGAAGTACAATAGCCAATAAAGATTCAACTTATACAAAGCTCTATTTTCACGAGGCTAATACCCAGGTCATAAACACAACAACTATAGACGGGATTCTATTTGACGTCAAAACTCAGGGGGGAGATTATATTTTTCTTTCAGTAAAATTTCCAGGCCAGTACCCCCGGCCTGTTTTCGATACAAACAATGTTTTTCAGGACACTGTGAATATGGGATTTTCTGATATAATCCTGGTTATTTCGAAATTTACTGAGAGAGGTGATCTGGTATGGCAAAAGACAAGTAGCAAGATCATAGGAACTCCTCATTTTGAGAATTATAACAATAATTACTCTTTAGGTATAACGGATAATTATATATGGGTGTTTTCTCATGTTCGATTATTTTATCAATTTTCAAGTACGGGAGACCTACTGAACGTTAAACGGCCTTTTTTAGACTGTGATGAAGATCAAAATAGTTTTCTCGGAAGTGATAAGAACAATAGGTTGTATATAGGTTCTAGAGACAGGGCTAATGGTGTTAACCTCACCTATTATTTTCCTGAAGATGGTGATTATACAAAAGCAGGATCAATCATTTATGACCATCGAAGTGGAAAACTTTTGAATGATGCGCTTTATTACTCCGATAATTCAAAAATCACAAAGTTCTCGTTAGATGGACAAAAGGAATTTGAAGAGCCTTTCAGTAATCCAAACTATTATGACAATAAATATTTAGGTGCTGATTGTAGCGGGAATTTATTTATGATAAATCAGGCGTTCAATCCTGATGCAAGTTATGTGCATAAGATAAGCCCGAGTGGTGAGCTGCCAAACGATTTATAGATCTATTACCAGCTTCCGCTGGCGCCACCACCGCCAAAGCTGCCCCCTCCAAAGCCGCCAAAGCCACCGCCACTACTGCCAAAACCACCACCGCCAGAATATCCGGAGCCAAAGCCACCTATCCAATAACCGCCACCCCTGCGGTAATTACGATTACCTCCTCCGCCTTTTCTGAAAAAACTGAGAATAAAAAACGCGGCTATAATAGCTATTACGATCCAAGGAAAGGGCTTTTTATCCTTTTTAGGAGGTGGTGATCCTTTAAATTCTCCCGCCAGTACTTTGATGATCTGGTCGGTGCCACTGTCGAGCCCGGCATAAAAGTTACCCTGGCGAAACTTTGGAGTGATATAATTGTCAATGATCTGTTTACTGAGTGCATCGGTCAATATGGGTTCCAAACCGTAGCCCACCTGTATCGATATTTTCCGGTCGTCCAGGGAAAGGAGTATTAACAGGCCATTGTCTTTTCCTTTTTGACCAATTTCCCATTCTGCCGCTAATTCAGCTGTATAAAGGTTGATATCGTCTCCCCCTATATCCTGCAGGATAACCACCGCAATTTGAGTAGAAGTGGTGTCGTTGTAGCGAACTAATTTATTTTCCAACTCCCTTTGCTCCCGTTGGCTCAGGGTGCTGGTATAATCGTTTACCAGTCGGGGAGGGCTGGGCTTTGCAGGAAAACGCTGTCCCGACAACAAGATAGAAAAGCAAAAGAGAAAAAATACAAGGGTCCTTTTCAAATATATCAGGATTTAGAGATCAGGTCAGACAATTCATTTTCGTCATCTTCCTCTAAAGGATAATATTCCTTTAAAGCTTTACCGGCCATAGTGATACCCTCTACCATTCCCTTGGCAAATTCTCCTTTGCTGAAATAACCCTGCATGGTTTCTTTAATATACTCCCAGAAATTATCGGTTACCTTTTCATTGATGCCGGTATCTCCTAAAATGGAAAAATGATGATCCTGAACCGCCAGATAGAACAAAACCCCGTTGTGTTGTTCGGTTTTAGACATACCGATCTCTTCAAAAACCTCTTTGGCACGGGAAAAATTGTCTTTCTGGGTATGATTTTCAAGGTGTACCCTTATTTCACCAGAGGTGTGGCTTTCGGCTTCCTGGATGGCTTTAATAATAAGCTGTTCTTCTTCTTTGCTAAAAAATTGGTCTGCTTGTTCTTTCATTTCTAAAATTCAACTTTGGGGGCTACTTCAGAACCTTCTGTAGCCTGGAAATAACCTTTGTTTTCAAAACCAGCCATATTGGCCACTATGGTTTGAGGGAACTTTTTGATATATGTATTGTAATCCCTCACGGTTTCATTAAAGCGCCTACGTTCAACAGAAATACGGTTTTCAGTTCCTTCCAGTTGGGATTGTAACTGAAGGAAGTTCTGATTGGCTTTCAATTCCGGATAACGTTCCACAGTTACCAGTAAACGGCTTAAAGCGGAACTCAATTGATCTTGGGCAGCCTGGAATTGCTGCAATTGTTGTGGGTTAATATTATTGGCATCAATATTTACAGAAGTGGCTTTACTACGCGCTTCAATAACCTGGGTTAAGGTTTCCTGCTCAAAATCGGCATAACCTTTTACTGTATTTACCAGGTTGGGAATGAGATCAGCCCTGCGTTGATAGGCGGTTTCTACCTGAGCCCATTGGCCTGAAGTGCCTTCTTCCTTTGTAATCATGCTGTTGTATACGCCTTTAAACCAAAAGTAACCGATGAGGATTATACCTCCGATTACGATAAGCCAAATAAGTCCCTTTTTCATGTTTGTAGTTGATTAATTGATACAAAGGTAAGACAGATTTCGACCTTTTAAAGACTTCTTTTCATATCCAGCAAAGCTTGTTTGATCATTTGCAGGCGGCTTACTACCTGGGCCACTTTGGCGGTATCTTCCCTGTTCTGACTCAGTTTGGTCTTAGCCCCTCTTAGGGTAAAACCACGCTCTTTAACCAAATGGTAAATTAGTTTGAGATTTTCCACGTCTTTAACGGTAAAAAGGCGGTTCCCCTTTTTATTTTTCTTGGGTTTCAGTATGTCGAATTCCTTTTCCCAAAACCGGATAAGAGAAGTGTTAACATCGAACATTTCCGCTACTTCACCTATAGAGTAATAGCGCTTTTCTATATCTTCTTCCATCGACATCAATCAAAAGATTGATTGGCCTGGTTGGCCAGGTTGATGAAGATGCTGAATTCTTCCGGTGAAAGTTCACCGTAGTAGAAGTTAACGGGATTGAGACGTTCCCCGTTGAGGTGAACCTCATAATGCAGGTGAGGACCGCGCGAACGCCCGGTATTGCCTACATAGCCAATGATGTCACCTCTCTTTACCTTTTGCCCTACCCGCGAATTGTATTCGTTAAGGTGAGCATAAATAGTAGTATAACCGTAGCCGTGATCTATTCTTATGTGTCGTCCAAAACCGCTCGACTTGTTATCGGCCCTTGTAACAGTGCCGTTGCCGGTGGCATAAACAGGAGTGCCTACATCAGCAGTAAAGTCCATTCCATAATGCATTTTGGGCGCTTTGGTAAAAGGGTCCAGGCGCATACCAAAGCCAGAAGCCAGTCTTTTGAGATCTTCGTTGGCAACGGGCTGTATGGCGGGTATAGCTTCCAGCAATTTGGATTTGTCTTCGGCCAGTTCTATAACTTCGTCAAAAGACCGGCTCTGCACGTAAACCTGTTTGGTGAGCTGATCCATTTTCTTGGCGGTTTCTTTTATTAATTCACTGTTTTCAAAACCTTCCAGTTTTTTATAGCGATTGGCACCGCCAAAACCGGCCTTGCGAATAGAGTTGGGGATGGGTTCCGCTTCGAAAATCACCCGGTAAATATTGTCGTCCCTTTGTTGGAGTTCGTCCATCACCACTGCGATCTGATTCATCCTTTCATTAATGATCTCATACTGGATTGACATATTTTCCAGCTCACGCTTCAAGCGTTTTTCTTTGGGCGAATCGATAAAATTATCGGCCAGCAAATAAAAAATAAGAGCAAACAGGGCAGATGAAGCCAGAAAAATAGCGGTATTGCGCAGGCGGTAACCCGGCCCTTTTTCTATTTTGCGATAGGATAGTGTTTTGGGGTCGTAATAGTATTTGACCTTGGCCATATTTTCTACTTTTGGCGAATCGCTGGAATAACAGAAAGCTTCGTCAGCTAAGATATAGGCTTTAACAGTATCAGCGCAGTGGTCAAAAATACGTAATAAACATTTTTTTGTTCAAAAGCATATGAGCCAGGATGTTAAGTGGACTTCCCGAGAGATTAGAAAAAAATTCTTGGACTTTTTCAAGAGTAAAGGCCATGAGATAGTGCCTTCTGCCCCTGTGGTACTCAAAGGTGACCCTAGCCTGATGTTTACCAATGCCGGGATGAACCAATTCAAAGATTACTTTCTGGGTAATGCTGATCCGAAGTACAAAAGGATAGCCGATACCCAAAAATGCTTGCGGGTAAGCGGTAAACACAACGATCTTGAAGAAGTAGGCTATGATACTTATCACCATACCCTTTTTGAAATGCTGGGTAACTGGAGTTTTGGAGAATACTTCAAGAAAGAAGCCATAGCCTGGGCTTGGGAACTTTTGACAGAGGAATTTAAGCTCGATAAAGACCGCCTTTATGTAACGGTGTTTGAAGGTGATGCTAAAGAAGGGCTTACAAAAGACCATGAGGCCTACGACAACTGGAAGCTGAGAATAGCAGAAGACCGGATACTCAATGGCAATAAAAAGGATAATTTCTGGGAAATGGGCGCTACCGGGCCTTGTGGTCCCAGCTCAGAGATACATATTGATTTACGTCCTAATGAAGAAAGGGAAAGAACAGACGGGAAAACCCTTGTGAATCAGGATCACCCCCAGGTAGTGGAAATATGGAATTTGGTTTTCATAGAGTTTAACCGCAAGGCAGATAGTTCCCTGGAAAAATTACCGGCTAGGCACGTGGATACGGGTATGGGCTTTGAGCGTCTTTGCATGGCCTTACAGGGCAAAACGTCCAATTACGACACCGATGTTTTTACTCCTCTGATCGGAAAAATATCTGAGTTGAGTCATATTGAATACGGTAAGGACGATAAGCAAAGCATAGCCTTTCGCGTAATAGCCGACCACGTAAGAGCCGTATCTTTTGCCATTGCTGACGGACAGTTACCCTCTAACAGCGGAGCGGGTTATGTTATACGCAGAATATTGCGCAGAGCCATCCGGTACGGATTTTCTTATCTGGATAAAAAAGAGCCCTTCATTTACAAGTTGGTAGAAACCCTGGCCCGGCAAATGGGAGAATTTTTCCCGGAAATTGAAACTCAGCAAAACCTGGCTGAAAATGTAATCAGGGAAGAAGAAACTTCTTTTTTGCGCACCCTGGAACAGGGGCTTAACCGTTTAGACCAGATCATAAAACAAACTGCGGGAAATACCGTTGACGGCTCATCAGTTTTTGAACTGTACGATACTTTTGGTTTTCCACCTGACTTAACAGCTTTGATACTGAGAGAAAACAATTTGGATTACGACCGTAAGGGCTATGAAGAGGAAATGAAGCAGCAGCGTGAGCGCGCCCGCAGTGCCACACAATTGGATACCGGTGATTGGGTTGTACTTGAAAAGGATGATCAGGAAGAATTTATCGGTTACGATAACCTGACGGCTGATGTACGCATTACCCAATACCGCAAGGTGAAGGCTAAGAAGAAAGAACAATATCAATTGGTGTTTAATCTTACTCCATTTTACCCTGAAGGTGGGGGACAGGTAGGTGACACAGGTTTTATTAAAAATGAACATGAGACGGTTTCAATATTAGATACTAAGAAGGAACATGGTGTAATTATCCACCTTGTTGATAAATTACCTAATGACCCTAAAAAAACCTTCAAGGCAGAAGTGAATTCAAAAACACGAGCTCTTACTGCTTATAATCACACAGCCACCCATCTTTTACACCAGGCTTTGAGGGAAGTTTTGGGAACGCATGTAGAACAAAAAGGCTCTTTGGTTAATCCTGATTATTTGCGTTTTGATTTCAGTCATTTTTTTAAAGTTGAAGAAGTTGATTTGCAGACAATAGAAAATGCAGTTAATCTTAGAATAAGAGAAAATTTGCCTCTAAAGGAATACCGCAATATCCCTATGCAGCAGGCTAAGGATATGGGTGCGATGGCCTTGTTTGGCGAAAAATATGGCGATACAGTAAGGGCTATAAAATTTGGAGAGTCTATTGAGCTTTGTGGAGGAACCCATGTCAAGGCCACAGGTGACATCGGTTTGTTTAAAATTATAAGTGAAAGCGCTGTAGCGTCAGGTATTAGAAGAATAGAAGCTTTAAGTGGTAGAATAGCTTTAGAGCATGTAAATGATCGTCTTCACCTTTTATCTCAAGTTAGTGATGAGGTTAAGAACCCTAAAGGTGCCCTGGAAGGGGTGGTAAACCTGAAGAACGAAAATGCTGAACTGAAAAAGCAAGTAGAGGGTTTGTTGCACGCCCAGGCTCAGCAAGAGAAGCAAGCCTGGTTGAATGAAGCTGAGGAAAAAGATGGTAACTTGTGGATTGTAAGGCAGACTAATCTTGGGATGGCTCAAATCAAGGATTTGCTTTTCCAGATTAAGAATGAAAAGGATAACCTGATAGCGGTAGTTGGATCGGAACAAGAAGGTAAAGCACAATTGGCGATAGCCTTTTCCGACAGTTTAACAAAGGAGAAATCATATAATGCAGGTAGCATTGTAAGGGAAGCTGCCAAAGAAATACAAGGCGGAGGAGGCGGACAGCCGGGCTTTGCCACGGCTGGGGGTAAAAATCCGGCCGGGCTTAAAAAAGCAATTGAGAAAGCTAAAGAACTGATACTATGAGGAAAATTGTAATACTGTTATTGCTGCTATCGGGCACTGTTATTTTTGGACAGAAGAACGGGGATATTGATTACTATACCGATAGTGAAGTAACCCGATCCCGCTTTAGCCTGGCTCTGATCTTAAACCCCAATTATACCGACAGGAGACTGATCAATGATGAGGTGCCTTCGGGCGGTGGTTTTGACCTGCCCAATGAGAATGCCGATGGTTCTATCCGGCTGAATTACAACCTCGACCTTTTTTATGCTATAGGCTCTGCCTTTGACATTGGTATCGGATTTGGTTATGCCACAGCAAGTTACTCTATCGATAACGTCACTTTTTACCAGGATCGCCCAGATACCTTACAAACCGATCTCAAAGTAGGGGTAAGCATGTTTACGGTTCCCATCAAATTCAATTTCAATACTACCATGACCGATGTTTTTGATCTTGAAGTAGTGCCGGTGGTTGAGTTGGTTTTTGTAAACGATTACGAAGAGCGTTTTTCGCCCTTGAATAATGGTAGTGATATTACCCTCAATTTCGGAAGTAGCGCCAGAAGCATTAACTATATGGTAGGTTTGGGGCTGGGGGGAACCTTCCGGATAGCTGATAAATGGGGCTTGATTGTAAGGGGAAATGCCAAGTACATGCTCAATTCCATCATAGAATTGGATAATTTTCCCCGCGAAACACTTTATTCTTTTGGGATGGATCTGGGTCTGAAGTATTCTTTTTAACGGGTAAGAACGGCTTCAACTACATCATTACCGCTACCGTCATTAGCGGTAAAATTCAGATTTACCTGGTTAAAATCGGCATTGGCTTGGCCAGAACCTGAGAATGCAATTCCCTCGGAGGTTTGTGAAGGGATGGAAATCATGAGCCCATCTACGGTAGCCTGTACCTGTGTTCCTGAAATGTTGTACAAACCCGTAATAATGATCTCAGAACTTTCACTTCCGGCTATTATATCAATGGTATAAAATTGGGGGGCAGAAAAACCGGTATTTTCCACGCAATCCCAAACGCCCAGGTAGTTATCCCTTACATTTCCCGGGTTATCATCATTGTCGTCATCCTGTTGACAAGAAATAACGGCTAGTGATATTACAGCACTTAAAAAAAGATATTTTACAAATCGTTTCATTGTTCTTCCTCGCTAGCTTTCTCCATTTTTTCTTTGGCAGTAGTATAATTTTCATTTAGCCTTTCAATCACAATGTCAGTAATGTCGTATTCCTCATTGGCTGAAAGCAAAATGCTGGCCGGGTCCAAACTCAAAATGAAATCGAGACTATACTCTTTTTTTACATTACTGAGTACAGAATCGAGGTCTTCTTTTATGAGTTTATCGATCTGTTGCTTCTCCAACATCAACTCCTGCGATTTTTGTTCCTGGTCAGCCATTAACTGCTGTTCGCTTCTTTGCAGATCCTGCTGGGCAGCCATAAGCTGCTGTTCGTTTAAGCTGGCGGCCTGCTGTTGCAATACGGCAATATTTTCCTGGAAAACCCGGGTTTTTTGAGCCAGGTCTGCCTCCATCAATTTAGCCTTTTCTTCCAGTTTGGTAACCAGTTCTTTGTTCAGTTTATACTTTTCGGCCAGGCTGTCGGTATTGATGTAAGCTATGCGCAAGCCCTTCTCACCCTGAGATTCCAGTTTACTTTCTACACTTTTATCACCACTGGAAAAAACATTACCGGTAACAAATAAATAAGAAACGGCAAGGAGTAAAACGAACGATACAACAGTGTTAAAGATCTTCATTAGTTGAAATTGAGTTTTGGCAAAATTAGCCAAAACAGTCTGTTATATATACAAACGCTCTGTTAAAGGCTATGGTTGGGAAAGTGAGGCACTCCGGAAAAGTGGAATGATTAACTTCATATAAAGTCATAATAATTTGACTTTGATCTATGAGATAAAAGTCCGTCTTGTGCTTATACTGCAGAGATTTCTGGCCGTGAAGTTCTTGTTAAGGATAATTTTAGTTGTAACCAACCCTCCAACTGACACCACCTGAAATTTGAAGGAATTCATTGTTATTATCACCAAAAAGTCCCCTTGAGTTACTGCGGCCATTACTGGCAAACAGATCGAGCTGAAGGAAGTGCCAGGGAGCAAATGACAAGCCCGCGCTAAAATAGTTTTGAGAAAAGGACTGGGGATCGATACCGAATTGCGTTATACCGTGATATTCTCCAAAAATATTCCACTTATGATGTAGCAAAAAGCTATAATTTACAGTATAATTCAAATAATCGTTGCGGAAGTTGTAACCAACATTAGCACTGAGCATGTGCTTTTCAAAAAAGACCTGTGACACAGCCAGCCTGAGCAGAAAGGGATCATACAGCGGGTAGCTTTCTATCAGACCATCTCCCAAAAAATAAAAAATAGCGTGTAGGCCAACAGAGGGGAGGCTTGAAGATCCTTCGAGTAAATTAAGGCGGGCTCCGAGCGTATAATAGCTTATTCCGTCAGTCGGGTTAGATATATTACCCCCATCCTGGTTTAGCCAGCCGTGACGAATGCCAAAATTGAGTTCAAATTGGCTGCCAACACCATATCTCACCAGGTGCTCTGTGTACAAAGCCCTGAAATCGTCTTCCAGGGTTTCTTGTTGATTGGTAAAGCCGTGTTGAAATTGCAGCGTTCCATTGCCCGTTGTCAGGGCAGATGTGATATAGCCAGGTCTGTCGGAAAAGAGGTAGGGAGTTTTATTTTCCTGGGAAAATAAGATGTTTACAGAAAGAAAGGTTAAGAGAGATAAAGCTTGTTTAGTCATGATCAAACAAAAATATGCCTATCATCTAAAGTCTAATCCGGTAACCGACCCTGAAGTCTAAAAACTCTGCTACCTGGCTGTGAACTTTTATCTGGGAGCCCAGGAAGAAATTGTCGAAAGGATACCAAACCAAACCGTAGCGCTGGTACCAATCGGGTTTAACATCATAGTCTTTGTAGACGTAAACTCCGGCCAGTTGGGTAAAGGTAAAATTGCCCAGCAAAAATTCGTGGCCCACCAAAACGGCCAATTGGTTGTGGTCTTGCCCTGACTGAAGCTGTCGGATCTCTTCCCGGTAAGCCAGGTTGCTGATCCACTCAAAACCACCTACCAAAGCGGAAACCCTGCCAAGCTGTTGCGAGTATTTCACCTCTAATCCCGGTACGGTATAAGTAACCCGGGTAGCATCAATGGCTTTGCCTGCGGCAAAGGTCGATATCACTATACTTTTCTGCATGTCTAATTCAGAAAGGGGTACTTTTTTGCGCTCTTCAAAATTTATCCCTTCCCAGGAATAGCTGAGGGAAATGGCCCCGGTAGGATAGTTCAGGCCTTTATTGGGCTCCTGCATACCCCCGTTAGAAATGTGGCTGTAGCGGAATTGTATTCCTGCCTGCCAATGAGGACTAAAGCTGTAGGAAAAACCGGTACCTACCATGGTGTAAGGCGTTAAGCTTAAACTATAAGAAAGGTTTAGTGGGTTGGTTTCGGGATCGTGGGGATTGGAAAGCCAGGTATAACCTGCACCGGCCCGCAAATTGAAAAAAAAGTTTTTGTGTAGGCGATACCAGGGTTCCAGGAAGCCATATACCGGTATACCCCAGCCTAAAACCGCGGGATTGTCAAAATTGTGATAGTTAACACTGGCACCAACCCTGGGATAACAGTGGCAGTTTTCCCAGTTTTTTTCTTTCAGCAACCAATACGAATAATCAATACCAACTCCGTAGGGGTAAGATTGTCCGATGGGCCTGATATCTTCACTGTGTATAAGGAGAAAACCGTATTCTCCCTGTAGGTCTATGGAATGGCGGTTTTGGGCTGGCAGACTTATGGCTAAAAAATTGATAATTAGTAGAATAGCAAATGATACGGTTGTTATTAGTTTTGACATTGAGGTGCGTATTGGGCTTAATTTTCGACAAATAACAATCCTTTTACCCGTTTAAAGTGCTTGATATTTTGTGTGGCTATTTTTAAATTATGCCTTAAAGCCGTAGCCGCAATGAACAGATCTGGAATGGCAATCATTTGATTTTCCTGCTTTAATTCTTTCTGAACTTTGACAGCAATAGATATGCAAAAGCTATCCAGTTCGATAATATTGAAGTTTGAAAAAACCGATGTCCAGAATTTTTGCTGTTCATCTGTTGAGCCTAAAAAAATCTCATATTCAGTAATTACAGAAACAGCAAAATCATGGTTTCCAGAAATGGTCAGCTTTGAAAGAAATGATTTCTTTTTATCTTTTTTCCGGAAATAATCTATTAAAACGGAAGTGTCAAGGAGTACTAATCCTCTCTCCATTCGTTGACTTTTTTCCGATTTTTTATAAATTCCCTGTATTGTTCATCACTCATTAATGGCCCTTCCAGCAAAAGCTCATCAAGTTTTTGGAGCTTCATATCTTGAGAAGGATCAACTTTAGCCAAGTCTTTCTTGAGTTTCAATAAATCCCTGGCAGGTAACTGCTTGATCGCGGCCATAAGTTGGTGGTAGTTTATTTTGAGCTTCAATTCCATTTCCTGAATAACCTTTATATGCCTAAAATAAGAATTTACATTATACCAAACCATCCAAATCAAGATCAACTGTTTCGGGTAAAGTAACCTTCAATCCTCGCGTCCTTTCCATCTCGCGTTTTATAGCAAAAACAGCTGGTTCATTACGGGCCCAACTCCTGCGGGCAATGCCGTTGTTCACATCGTAAAGCAACATATTTTCCAGCCTGCGGTCGGCATCGGCAGAGCCGTCCAGCAACATGCCAAAACCACCGTTCATCACTTCGCCCCAGCCTACGCCACCACCATTGTGAATACTCACCCAGGTAGCTCCGCGGAAGCTGTCGCCTATTACATTCTGGATAGCCATATCGGCTGTAAAGCGTGAACCGTCATAAATATTGGAAGTTTCCCGGTAAGGGGAATCGGTGCCACTCACATCGTGATGGTCGCGACCCAGTACCACCGGACCGATCTTTCCGGCAGCTATAGCTTCGTTAAAAGCCTGGGCAATTTTAATACGGCCTTCACTGTCAGCATAGAGAATACGGGCCCG
>JANQHO010000098.1 GCA_028277105.1 Owenweeksia sp.
GCGAAGTATCCTTTGAGATTCCTGATCTCCGTTACACTCCGTCAGGAATGAATACAACTTGCTGATAGAGGAAAAATATAGTTACCCTGAGTGTCCCGCTACAGCGGGATGTATCGAAGGGGAATGTTTTTATAGACTTATATTGAGAAACTGGCTCCTAATCGAATTGCTGTAAAAAGTCTTCCAGCTCTTTTTCCTTCATATAGCGATAAAAGCAGGCTTGAACGGTTTTGAGGAACTCATAGTCATTAATAGTTCTGATCCTTACCAGAGAAAATTTGCAGTAAAACATGAAAGCCTCTAATTCCTCGCGACTCAAACCTGTTAATTGTATTACGCTTTCACGGTTATTGCTTTCTTTTAGCTTTTCCCGGTAACTGTCTTCCGCTTTAAGTTGAGCCAATTTTCTTAATTGCTTAGGTCTGCTACCAAAGAGGTTATAGAGAAATTCAGCTGGGTTATAGATGCCGGCTTCAATAATTTTTTCATCTTCAATTTCATCATTACTGGGAATATCGGGCTTGCCCAGTTTTATTTCCTTAGGGTCGTTGGAAGTGAGTTTATAGCTGAAAATACTCACCTCATTGAGCAAGTAATTTTGCTCTTCCATAAATATGGCAGCGTTTTCCACTACAGTGGAACTATCTGAATAAATAAAGTAGAAATATTTGTAGGCAATATTGGAGAAAACAATAGTATCACCAAACTGCAGGCTTATTTCAAACTCCCCTTTTTCATCGGTAAGGGTGCCTTTCATAGTGCGGGTATTGATCACATGAACTCCGGGAACAGTTTCTTTGGCTTTTTGGTCGATGACAGTACCCGTAAGCTTTTGAGCTTCATTAGCAAAAGGCCAACAAAGAATTGCAACAGATAATATAAGTTTAAAAAGTTGCTTTAATCGCATTAACTTTACCAAATTATTTTCTACTAAAAATCAAACAAACCCGCGAGGGACAAAGTTTAATCCACCTTAGCATGTCAGACGATAAAAAAGTCATTTTTTCCATGAGCGGGGTCACCAAGACCTATGCCTCCAATAATAAGACCGTTTTAAAAAATATTTACCTCAGTTTTTTCTACGGAGCCAAGATCGGCATTCTGGGATTAAACGGATCGGGTAAATCAACCTTGCTTAAAATTATAGCGGGAGTAGAGAAAAACTACCAGGGTGATGTGGTTTTTTCACCCGGCTATTCGGTGGGTTATCTGGAGCAGGAACCTCAGTTAGACGAAAGTAAAACTGTGCTGGAAGTGGTAAAGGAAGGCGCGCAGGAGATAGTAGATATACTGGACGAGTACAATAAGATCAACGATGATTTTGCTTTGCCCGAGGTGTATGAAGATGCCGATAAGATGGAGAAGCTGATGGCACGTCAGGCAGAGCTGCAGGATAAAATAGATGCCACCAATGCCTGGGAATTGGAAACCATGCTGAACCGCGCCATGGATGCCTTGCGTTGCCCGGAGCCCGATACTTCCATTAGTGTGCTTTCTGGAGGGGAACGCAGAAGGGTAGCGCTTTGCCGC
>JANQHO010000031.1 GCA_028277105.1 Owenweeksia sp.
AATGATCATAAGCAGATCAGCTTAACCATACTAAAGTCCCGTTATTAATAATCCCCAGGGCTCTGCCTTTTAGCTTTTTACCGATAAAGGGGGAATTAACTGACTTACTCTCCAGCATGCTTTGATCAAATATATATTCTTCACCGGGATCAAAGAGGGTTAACTCAGCCCAATTGCCTTCTTCAATTACAGGAATTTCCAGTTGCAGTATACTTCTGGGGTTCAGAGCGATCAACTCAATTATTTTTTCGAGGCTTAGCTGTTTTTCCATTATACTCCAGAGGGCTCCGAAAAAGCTTTCCATGGTGATCATACCAAAAGCAGCGCGGTCGAATTCACAGCGTTTGTTTTCTATATCTACAGGCGTATGGTCTGTAGTTACTGCCTGAACGGCTCCATCTTTAAGGGCCTCTATCAAGGCGAGTTGATCCTCTTTACTGCGGAGTGGGGGCAGGGTTTTGAGGTTAGTATCGTATTGATGAAGGTCATCATCGCTAAAAAACAGGTTGGCGATTGATACATCAGCTGTATAGTTTTTAGCCGAACGTAAAATATCAATAGTCTGCCTGGAAGAAACCGACATGAAGTGCACTGCTGTTTCGGCATAATCGGCCAAACGCAAATCTCTTAATATTTGAGTTTCTTCTGCCAGGGCCGGGATGCCTTTCAGGCCTAAGAGAGTACTATTTTCACCTTCGTGTGCCTGCCCGTTATGAGCCAGTGATTCGTTTAGTGCAAGTACATGAACAGGTGGGGCAAAATCTTTGGTATAGAGCAGGGCGAGTTTCATAAGGGCAGCATTGGAAACGGCCTTTTTACCGTGACTGAAACCTACCGCTCCTGCCTGAAACATATCGTACATTTCACTGAGTTCCTGACCTAGTAATTTTTTGGAAAAAGCCCCATAGGGAAAAATGCTTACCGGGTAACCGTCAGCCTTGGTATATACGTATTCTATATCGGCTTTGGAATCAATGGGAGGTTCAGTTTCAGGAGACAGGGCCACCCCTGTAAAGCCTCCTCTGATGGCGGCATTGATACCGCTTTCTATATCTTCCCGGTGCTCATTACCCGGGTCACAGAAGTTAGCTCTTAAATCAAACCAACCGGGACTGATGTGTAAATTATCTGCTTCTATCACTTCGCAGTTTTCAACTGCCAGCCCGTTGCCGATTTTTACAATAGTATCGTCCTTAATCAGGATATCACAAGTTTTACCGTTATGAGAAGAGTTGGGGTCAACTATCCTGGTATTGCGAATGAGTATGTCAGAAGCATTCATTTATTTGAGAAATTTAAGCAGTACCATTTCCAGTAACAAAAACAAAAGAGCTCCTGCTAGGAACCACTTCCACAAAGCTATGCCCTGGTAAATATTCTTAATACTCTGGCTGAGATTTCCGGTATCAGCGAGGATGATATTATCAGAAGCTGAAAAATCTTGTATGAGCTGTTTTTCCGATAAAAATTCCCATACACTTTCTTTTTTGCCCGGATTGACAGCGAGATAACCCAAAAGCTCATCATTGTGGTTTACCGGGTAAAAACCGGTTTCTAACTGAGAAGGGATGCCCAAAAGTTCAATCTCTTTACCTCTGGTTCGCTGCCGTGGAATAATTAACTCTTCACCTCGCATAATACGAAGCGGAATATCTCCTTCAATATTGATATCAAAAGACTGGACAGTATTACTACCGGATTGCGAATAGAGAGGGTTGTTATTAATGGCATAGAGGGCAGCATTGAGCAATACGGGAACACTGACCGGGTGCTGAGCCAGATTACTGGTTTCTTTTTGAAAGGAAGAGGTGAATACTATGACATTTCCGTTAGATAGCGGATAGCGGATAATGAGAGGATCACCATTTTCGAGGCTGAGAAGATCATAGCCTCTGGTATTATTGGTTTTCAAATAATTATTGACCACAGGCAAGCTGGGTGAAGAAGGCTTCTCAGAAAAGGCACCTTTAAAGATAGGATCGTCCCAACGGAGGGTAGTGGCTTCGATCTTACCCTCAATCCTGGTTCCTGAAAAAGGGATACCCAATGAAAACAAAAGGCTGTTAAAGATTTCTTCATTATCTGAACCGGGAATTAATACCAGATTGTTTCCCTGTTCCAGGATTTGCTGTAAAGCTGAAGCCAGGCCAGAAGGCGCCAGTTCTGCCGCATTGATTATAACCAGTTGATTATCGGTTATGGTGCCGTAATCTATGGCTGTTTCCGCCACCTGCCTGAAGTTGTACAGGCTATCGTTAAACAGTTTTTCAAAAGCCTCACTTTCTTTCCCGATTAGGGTAACCGGTATGGGATTGTTAAGACTAAAAGAAAAATAGAAATCATTGTCAAAGGCCGGCCGGCCGGCATCGAGCTTCAGTTTACCACTGTAGTGCTTGCGTTCGTCAAAGCGGAAATTGAATTTTACGATCTCATTCCCCTGGGGAGCTACTTCAATCTGACGGGCGGCAATAAGTTTTTCATCTATTTCAAGCTGAAGCGGGATATTTCCACTTTTTTCATTGCCGTAATTCTGGATGGAAACATGAAGTTCCATATCAAAACCGGGTTGTAGGGCCGGACGGTCAAACCATACTGAATCTATGGCCAGATTAATTTTCTCATCCAAATGTTGAAGAAGAATAAATTGAGCCTGAATGTCATTGTCTTCCAATTCAATGCCTGTAAACTGGGAAGCTTGGAAATCGGAGATCACGAAGAACTGGAGCTGCCCTTTAGCTGAAGGGTCGAGCTTTTGCCATAGGCCTCTCGCCCTTTCTGAAACTTCGTTGAATGAACGGTAAGAAAACGAGGGGGTAATACCGTCCAGCAGATTAATAGCTTCTCTCTTATTGTAGTACCGTTGCTGGCGGCCTGAAAAATCGTTGGTAATGATCTGTACCTGGTAACTTTCGGGCAAAGCTTCTACAATTTCCACTGCCTTTTCCCGGGCTTCATCCAGTAACACACCATTAGATCCAGTAGCTTTCATGCTGAGGCTGTTATCTACATAAATACTCACGTATTGGCTTTGGCCTATTTTGTTGTTATCCACCGGCAGATAGGGCTGTGCAAAAGCCATGACGAGAAATGTCAATGCTAACATGCGACTTAAAAGCACTAAAAAATTCCGGAGGCGATTGACAGAAGAGGATTTTTTTTCTACCTGCCTCAGAAAACGGGTATTACTGAAGTAGATAGTTTTGTATCTCCTGAAATTAAAAAAATGAATGATCACCGGAATGGTGAGAGCAAATAAGGCCCAAAGAAATTGCGGGTAGATGAAGCTCATTAAAAAGCAAAGATATAACTATTGCCCTTGCTTGGCTACACTGTCTTTTGCTGAATTTTGCTTAGCCGGTTCCAAACCCAGGGTATTTTCGGAAAATTTAATGATTTCGGTTTCAACAGACTGATAATCCTTTGATTTGATGTAGGAACCGATCACGTGATTTCCGGGAGTGGTTAAAGCTATATACTTATTCTGCTCTGCCGGGCTTGCCAGTTGCTTGTGTATTTCCGGGATAACGGAAACATCCACCACATCGTCTTGTTCTTCCTCATTTTTGTAATAGTAAATGCTCAGTACCGGACATTTCACCTTTTCATAAGTTTCTTTTATCATAATCGTTTCCATCAGTTCCTGTAGTTGGACCAGGGCATTAATAGTGTAAGTAGTGTCCCAATACAACTTGGATTCTTCATCATCGTAATCAACGTGTCTTTTAGGACCATAAGTAAGGTATGTCAGTTGTTTACCCCAGGGGTCATTCAAAAGAGGAGCTAAAGGATTTTTAATACGGTAGTTAGGGGAAAGGTTGATCAGGGCGTGTACTTTATCGGGAAAGTCGGCTGCCAGTTTTAAGGCGAGGGTAGAACCTGTTGAGGTACTTACTATAATCACTTTTTTCCCCAACTTCTCAGCAATGGCCAGTTCTTCTTTGGCCGATTCCCAGGCACCTTCGGGATTAAAGTCTTCTAAGGCCAGGCTGGGTTTTAGCCCGTGTCCGGCCAAACGGGACAGGTAAAGGTTGGCCCCAAAGTAACGGGCAATATTGTAATGAACGGGATCACCTTCTTTTTTACAGGCAGAGAAACCGTGCAGGTAAAGAAAAACACAAGAGGTAGTATTTATTGAATCAGCCCAAATAATACGGGCTTCACAACCGTTTCTGGTGGGAGTCTTTTGCTCCCTGTTTTCTACAAAGCTTTCAACTTCAGCCAGGCCATCAGGTACCGTGGGGAAATCAGGGTTATATACCGGGGTTTGAGGTTGAGGGCCTGCAAAATATCCCATTATCAGTAAGATAATAATAAAAGGGATGAGCACTTTACGGTTCAAGGGTCAATTTCTTTGGCGTTTTGCAAAATGTAATTGAACTCATCCACATTGGAGTCATTTAACTCAAGAGTCCCGGTAAAGGTAACTACATCATCCGTTTTATATTTTTTACCGGGATTTTTATTGAATTTAAGGCTCATTACCGATTCAGGACCGGCTCCCCCACAAAAAAAGCAGGATGAAAACGGATAGGCCGACAAAGCAAATACGCCACCTTCCGTATCCAGGGGAATAATATAACCTTTGATGATCACCCTCTTACCGTTTAAAGCTTTGATCTTTTTTCCAAATTTGGGGTAGAGATACCAGGCCTCCAATTCTTCATAATAACGGTCTTCAAAGGTTACTTTGGAAAGAAATTTCCAGTCGGTAAGGCGAGCTTCATTTTCCTGGGCATTTATTTTCCCTGTCGCAGATAATAAAGTGAAAATCAGCCATATATTCTTCATTAATCTTCTATTTCAGTCTGGTTTAAAGTATAAAAAAGTCCATAGCCGGAGCGGTTTAGTTGTAAGATGCCGTTGGCTTTTACGTATTTATCAGTCGCAAACCGGCCAGGTTCTTCCATGAAGTTGAGCTCCACAACGGTCTCAGGCCCGGCTCCTCCGCAAAAAAAACAGCTGGACAAGGGGTTTTTGGACAGAGCATATTTTTTAGCTTCTATATCTACTGGAATGAGATAACCACTAATGGTCACTTCCTGACCTTCAAACCTCGAAACAAGAACAGAGGGGAAGTTGGGAATGGTTCTGGCCGATTCACCTTCAAAATCGTTCTGATATGTAGTCATTTCCAGTAATTGCCATACCAGGGGTTTTTGGGCGTTAGTGCTGAGCATTCCCAGGGGAAACAAAATCAAAAAGACGGACCTTTTAAGCATCGGCCAGAGTTTTAGAAATATTGATCCTGTAAGCCTGCAAAGAAGGAATTAGGGCAGCCAATAATCCTACTGCAACAATAATCAGCAAAAGCCATACCTCTTCAGGCTTAAACTCAATGGCCTGTAGTTGCCAGCGGTAATTCTCTTCTGTTACAGAAGAGAGGGCAATGATGCCGGCTTTTCCCAATAAGAAGCCCAAAACATAACCCAGTAAAGAAACGATCAGGCCTTCTGAAATAAGCAGAGCAAAGATCTGCCAGCGGTTGCTACCCATGGTCCGCATAAGAGCCAGTTCAGGTTTACGCTCTTTTAACGACTGGTAAATAGATATAAAAACGCTAATGGCTGATAGGGCAATGATCAGTATGGCCAGAGCTCTCAACAGGGTAATGCCTGACTCCATCAGTGAAAACAAACGGTTAATTTCAATAGCAGGCAAAGCCGCCTGCATGGATGTTTTCTCGTTTACCATACGGGGAATAGTGAGGTTTCCCATAGGGCTGCGAAATTTGATGAAAGCAGCTGTGATCTCTTTTTCTTCATGGTGATGATCGTGTTCATGCTCGTGATGTTCCTCATCTGCTGCTTCATCATGTCCTTCTTCGTGATGCCCCCCGTGAACATCCCATACACTTTCCAGGTGGGTAAGGATAAGGTTGTCGGTAACCTTGCCACTGGGTTTAAGGATACCTGTTACTCTATAACTGAAATGATCGTGATCTTCAATGGCATCTTTTAAACCGTGACTGCCTGTAAACTCATCCCCGATCTTTAAACCGGTATTTTGGGCTACCATAGCGCCTAATACTACTTCACCGGACTTATGCCATACCTTGCCACTTTTAATTTCTGTTTTAAAGTGCTCCAGGTAGGAATGCTCTGTACCAACAATGCGGTAACCTTTGTAATTATCGCCAAAAGAAAGAGGTATTCCTCTATCTATTAAAGGATTTTTAAGTAACTTTTGATACTCTGTGTAAGGAATATTACCGGTAGGGGCATCAATTTGATAAACACTGCTAAGAATAAGTTGTAAAGGACTGCCTTTGGCTCCCACTACCATATCAATACCGGAAATATTTTGAGTGAGTTGTTTTTCAAATTGTGAGGATGCTGAAATAACCAGGATAATAATGGCTACGCCAAAAGAAAGCAGAAGCACACTCAGCAAAGTAGACAGCTTGCGATACATGATATTTTTCCAACTGATACTGAAAATATTCATGCGGTAAGTTCTATATGGTTAGAGAAAATATTTTTCAAGCGCTGGTCGTGAGTAACTATTAGCAGGTTAGCATTAGCTTCACTGGCGGTAAGCTGCAGCAATTGTGAAACCTGATGAGCATTGTGGTCATCAAGAGCTGAAGTAGGCTCATCGGCCAGGATAAGGGCAGGTTGATTGATCAGGGCACGGGCAATTCCCAGGCGTTGTTGTTCGCCTATGCTCAGGTTAGCAGGTAATTTATTCCACTTATCACCAATGTTGAGTTTTTGCAATAATTGGCGGGCTTTCTCAGCATTAGTTTTAATACCGGCCATTTTTTGAGCTAATAAAAGATTTTGTCCCACACTTAAGGCTTTGATAAAGATGGGGCGCTGGAAAATGATCCCGATATTTTTGCCCCTGAATTTATCGAGTTTCTTTTCATTCAACTGTGCCAGCTTTTGACTTTGAATAATTATTTCCCCCTGGCTTGGCCTCAACAAGCCACCCAGTAGGTGAAGTAAGGTAGATTTTCCCACTCCTGATGATCCCAGGATGAGCAGATCCTCTTTTTCTCCTAACTGGATATCCGGAAAATTCAATGGATTACCGGAGGGATATTGATATTGTAAATGAGTTGTTTGTAAAGACATATCCGATCAAAGAACTGCAAAGCTAAATGAATAATTTTGCCTTATGAAAACACTGGTTTTAGGAGCAAGTTCAAAGCCATACCGATATTCTTACCTGGCGGTAAACAGGCTTAAAGATCACGGACATGAAGTAGTAGCCCTGGGCAAGCGGGCCCGTGAAGTTGAGGATTGGGAAATTATTACCGGTAAGCCCGACCTCAAAGATATTCATACGGTGACCATGTATTTGGGTGAAAGTAATCAGAAAGAATACTATAACTATTTACTTGAATTAAAGCCCAAACGGGTAATTTTTAATCCCGGTGCAGAAAATCCTGAGCTGACAGAATTACTGGAAAAAAACGGGATTGAAAGTGAGGAAGCCTGTACTTTGGTATTGTTGCGTACAGATCAATACTGAAAGCTTAGGATACTGCCTTTACTGTTTTCACCTGTAAATAAGACAATCCTATTTCCGATCGACTCTAGTTCCCTGAGATCAAAGCATATACTGTCGGTAAGTAAAGCTTCACATAAACCGGCACCTTTTACTATGATATCAGTATATACTTCTGGTTGTTTGCTTTTATTTTCGAGTACTTGATAGATCATTTTTACATTGCCTTCATTACAGCCACTATAGCTGAATTTTACGCAAACACAAGACTGATTAATGCTATAATTAATGATGTTTGTTTTGGCAAACGGCTCTGTAGCCTGTATTTCCCGCAAAGGATAAATGTCCTTGCAATCAAAAGTTTGCGAAGGTGATTTTTTTAAGCTGACCTGGTAAACAGGTTTTTCCGGAGATATAGCTTGCTTGCTTTTACAACCATATAAACCAATGATTAAGAGTAAATAAGGCAAGTACTTCATGATCATCGGTTAAGGATAACTATTTTTTCAGTATTGGTTACCCGGTTATTTCTCAACAGCCGGAAAACATACATGCCGTTTCTCAAAAAAGAAACGTTAATTTCTTCGCTTATTCCAGGCAAGGCCACCGTAATTTCGTCATATACCAACTTTCCGCTCAACTCAAAGAGCTGCACTCTGATGCGGTCAGTAGAATTACCGATGCCATTAACGCTGAGGGTTCCACTGGTTATGTAAGTGGCCTTTAGGCTAAACCCGGTAGTATCCACTGGTTTAGGGTCGCCCTTGTTGGCCCCGGTTATAGCCAGGCTCCCTTCATTCAAAGGATCGAGCCATGGTTTAAGCCTGCGGTTATCGGCATTGCCGTTTTGAGCCCAGCTGTAGCTGAACTTACCAAAGAAATCAAAACCAACGGGATCACTGCAGGTTGGTTGCCCCCCGGTTAATACTCCTCGTATTAAGTTGTTTTCATCTAATACGGCACTTCCTGAAGAACCCTGTTCAGTAACCCCATGTCCGTTAGCCGTAGCAGACCACTGTACCAGCCAATGGGTATTGGGGGTATTGCCAAAGGAACCATTGGCAGCCGGAAAATTATAGGTGGAGATCTTTTTGATATCGCCTTGCGGATGGTGAATTGCGACTCCTTCCTCAGGGGTATCTTCTCCAGAGCGGTTCCAGCCGGCATAATAGGGATTAAAAGAGTCCGGTACATCATTGTTCAGTTCCAGCAGTAAAAAATCAGAACCGAAATCACCGCCATTGTCATCACTGTTGGCTATCAGTGAAGCTCCGGTCATTCTCTGACTGGCCAGATTTCCCTCAGAAGGAGGATTAGCACAATCGGGACTTTCATAATTAAAATAGAAGGTCCATTGCTGGAGATCGCTTGCGCTTACAAAGTTGCTACCTATAATACCGCAATGTTCTGCGGTAAGAAAATAAGACCTGTAGTCGTAAGCCGTATTATTGACCAAGGTACCACTACACCAACCGGCAAAGTTGCCTACCCTTATCAATATCCGGGCAACAGCCCGTTTTACATCCTGGTAGTCATTGCCTTCACTGCAATTAATATTCACTTCACAGAACTCGCTATCCCCAAAATCGAGTGATTTTTTTTGAGAAGCGGGTGGTTGTTTTTCAAGAGCGATGGAAGTGAGACTGAGCTGAGCTTTTACCCTTGAATAACTGACTAATTGTATGATGATATCCCCCTGATAAGGCTCACTTACGAAGTTTTCTGAAAACAGATTTCCCCGGTGAAAGATTTCGAGGGTATTTCCAGCAATATCATATAAAAAAAGACTATCCCTTAGCGGCCAGCCACCTTTGTATTTGAAATAAAGCCTCGCAGGATTGTCGTTTGATTCTATTTTATAGGTATACACCTCTGTTCCCTCTTTCAGTTGGGGAGTGATATCAGTAAAATTGAACTGATGATCAATTATATAGGCATGGAGGTGAATAAATGTTTGGGTAGAAGCAGAGTCAATTAATTGATCAACTCTTTGAGAGTTGTGATAAAGCCGGTAGGCCGGTAAATTTTTGAATTGGACTCCGTGTCGGCTTTGAGAAAATGAAAATAGAGAGAGAAATAAGGAAATACCAGTAAGGCCTGATCTAAGAAAGCAGGCTTTGTCTAACCAAAAATTCGAGTTGTTCGTTAGCACGTTTTAATTTTTCGAGTAATTCTTTATTTTCCCGTCTCAGGCGAAATACTTCATAAGCCATTTCAATGGTAGCCTTGAGTTCATCTTCTTGCCATGGTTTATTAAGGTAGCGGTAAACCTGCCCTTTGTTAATAGCATCAATAACGGCATTAATATCGGAATAACCGGTAATTAATATACGGATAGGTTCGGGGTTTATTTTCTGTACTTCCACTAAAAACTCGATACCGGTCATTTCCGGCATTCGTTGATCGGTAAGTATAATGTTTAGTTCTTCTTTTTTGAAAATTTCGAGACCTTCTGAACCGGATGGAGCAGTGAATACATGGTATTGCCTGCGAAAAGTTGCTTTAAATGCCTGTAGATTATGAACTTCATCATCTACATACAATATTTTGATCTTCTTATCACTCATCAGTTCTAAAGAATTAATTTATGCCAAAATAAGTACTATTTTAGGACTTTACTTAATTTGGTGGCTCAATTTTTACACACTTTGTAATGAATAATGATGAAACACTAAAAACACAAGCTTTACTATCCTCACTCCCTAAGCCTGATTTTTCTTCTTTCAGGCCATTAATTTATGACCTTTCTCAAGAAGGTGAATTTGAAAAGCTTAACAATTTTTTAAATCATAATAGTGATGTCGTTTTACACGACAAATTTGAGGGACAAATCAAAGAATTATACAAGATAAGAAACCCCAAGAAAAAATTTAATGAAAATGAATTAAATGAATATTACAGAAATTGGGCGGCATCAAAAAATACTTTAAAACAAGGCCTTTTTGTATATTATCCATGGAAAAAAAATATAGTACGTATAGTAAGTAAGGAGGAGTTTATAGAATTACGCACTTCCAGAAATAAGTATAAAATAAGCCCGGAAGAGCAGCAAAAACTTGCTGACGAGACAATAGGGGTTGTAGGGCTCTCAGTAGGACAGTCAGTAGCAGTAACTATTTGTATTGAACGCATTTGTGGTACCCTGCGCATAGCTGATTTTGACGAATTGGAGTTGACCAATCTCAACCGTATAAGAAGTGGTATTGACACTCTGGGCTTACCGAAAACAATTATGGTAGCTAGGGAGATTGCTGAAATTGATCCGTTTATTAATGTAGAGGTTTACAATGAGGGAATTACTGAAGAAAATATTGATGATTTTTTGACCTCTGGTAACGGCCTGGATTTATTGATCGAAGAATGTGATTCATTAGACATAAAGATTTTGGCACGCTTAAAAGCCAGAAAACACGGAATACCGGTTTTAATGGACACCAGCGACAGAGGCATGATCGATATTGAACGTTTTGACCTGGAACCTGACAGGGATATACTACATGGTAAGATAAAGGTAGAGGACATCAATGATCTCAAAGGCCTGAGCTATGAAGAAAAGGTTCCTTTTATCCTTGAGATGGTGGGAGTGGATAAAATGTCAAACCGTCTTAAATCCTCCATGATAGAAATTGAGCAAACACTAACTACCTGGCCTCAATTAGCAGGTGAAGTTGCTTTGGGAGGGGCTTTGTGTACGGAAATAACAAGGGAAATACTGTTGAATAAAAGAGTGGACTCAGGCCGTTTTTACTTTGACTTCAAGGATTTTATGCTGTCATCAGAAAGTGGTAGCAAAAATAGACGGAAAAAGCCAGCCCGGAAACCTGAACCCGATTATGAAGCACTTATCCAACAGGTTGATCATTCAGCTTTTGCAGCTGAACTACTTCCCGGAGAACTAATTGAAGAGCTGGCTGAAGTTTCTATATTGGCTCCTTCAGCCGGTAATGTTCAACCCTGGAAGATTTTTCATCGCTCAGGGGTTTTTTACGTATTTCTCGATGTTAATCGCATAGATTTTTTCGGAGACTACAACCGCTTTGCCAGCTTATTATCTGTTGGTGGTATTTTGGAAAATGCCAGGGTAACAGCAGCACATCATAACTATGATTTTGTTTATAAAAACCTGCCTCTGGGAGATGAGTCTTTACTGGCAGCAGTTTTTTATCTCAACAAAAATAAACCTACCTACACTGCTGAATTGTACCCCTATATAAGAACCAGGCATACTAACCGGGATATTATCAACAATTCACCTTTACCAACTGAATTTGTTGAAGAATTACTCCAACTTAATGAGGAGTATGAAAGTTTTGATGTATTATTGGCCGACCAACAAGAGCTTGTAACTAAAATAGCCGGTTTTGTAGCTTTGGCCGATGCTCAGCGGATATTGAACAAAAAGGGCCATGAAGGCTTTTATCAGGAGATAAGATGGAGCGACCGGGAAGCCAGACTCACAGGAGATGGGATTGACATAGAAACTGTAGATGTTACCCCGCCAGAGTTAGCCGGCTTCAGAATAGCCAGAAGTTGGGACGCTGTGGAGTTATTGAGTGAAATGAAATTAGGGAAGGCGTTTGGCAATCTATCGCTGAAGGCAATAAGAAACTCGTCAGCCATACTGCATATAAGTGGAAAAGAATACAATAAGAAAGCATTTATTGAAGGTGGAATGTTGATGGAGAAAACCTGGCTATTGGCCAGTAAATACAATATAGCCTATCAACCCCTTTTATCGACCTGCCTTTTTAATAATATGGTAAATCACGCCCCCGCACAGGAATTACCAGAGTTGTTATACCAAGCTATGGATTCCATCAGAGAAGAATACAAAAAGGTATTCAAACCTGTGGAAACCAACCAAACCGAGATATTCCTCGCCCGTCTTTCAGTGGCTGATAAAACTGTAAAGAAGGCTTACAGAAGGAATAAGAAGAGTATATTTTATAACCTGGATAATGTTACTACTTAGGGCATTCAGAGCGATAGATGATAGGGAAACCTGCCTTAAATTTTTGGAAGGTCACGGGAAAGTATTAACCAGCATTGGAGTTAATAAAGTTACATCTTCCAAATCAGATTGGGTAGATAACCCGGCATCTTATGTTATTGCCGTTGAAGATATGGAAACCAAAGACGTGTTGGGAGGCGCCAGGGTTCAAGGTTCAGGGGGTACCCAGCCATTGCCTATAGCTGAAGCAACAGGTTACATGGACAATAGCATTTATTCATTAATTGATAAAGAGGCTGAACATGGTACCGGTGAGATATGTGGTTTATGGAACAGCCGTAAGGTAGCCGGACTGGGTTTTGGGAGTGTGTTTTTAACAAGAGCAGCCGTAGTAATCTCCTCTAAAATTGGAATGAAATCCCTTTTTGCCCTATGTGCGCCATATACCGTAAAAACTGCGGAATACTTTGGCTACCGCACTATTTATTCGCTGGGTAAAGACGGCACATTTTATTATCCCACCTTAGATCTATTGGCTACGGCCATGCTGTTGGAAGATACCTCAAAACTTGAGTATGCCGATGAAGCTGAACGCAATCGTATAATGAACCTCAGAGAGGAACCGGTACAAACGGCAATAGAAACCAATAAGAACCGTGAAGTTGAAATAGCCTATCAACTCGATATTTCTGTAGAAATAAAATGAAACGACTACTCTACCTCTTTTTGATTTTAATTTCAGGCTTTAAAGCCTTTACCCAAAAAACGCAAGTATCCTATTTTGTTTCAGCCAATAGCTTTGACTATAATGAAGTGATAAACAGCAGAGAATTTTCTGAACCAACTAATGAGCAAAACGTATTTATCGGTAACACTTATGAAAAGGCTTACATAAAACTCAAAGTAAATGAACCTGCGGCCGATGAATATCTCATTATTAATAATCCTCTTTATGATTCGCTGATTTTCTTTTACCAAAAACCCGGCTCAAATCAAATTGAATCCAAAGTTGTAGGGCAGCTAATCCCTTACAGTGAGCGAGAGTTCAACTATCAGGATTACATTTTCAGGCTCGATCCGCAAGTAGAAGAATATTTCCTGAAGATATACAGCACCAAACCTATTAACCTGCCTATCAAGATTTCCAAGGAGAAGCAATTGATAAAAGACATGCTTCTCAATGACTTGTTCTTTGGAGGTTATTTGGGGATTATTTTGGTCATGCTGTTGTACAATTTAGTCTTGTACTTTATTGTGAGAGACAGGAGCTATATCTATTATGTGGCCTATATCTTCTTTGTGGGATTAACCCAAACTTCCCTGTTTGGTTATACTGACAGGTTCATTTTCGGGGATTATATCTGGCTGAATAACAATATGACTTTTTTCACCGGAAGTTTGGTCGGAATATTTTCACTCATCTTTATCCAGGAATTTTTACACCTTAAAGTAAAAGCTCCCCTGGTACATAAAATACTTACGGCCCTGGCTATAGCTGATGGCCTTGCTTTGGTCTTAACTGCTTTAGGCTACAGGATTGTAGCTTATAATATGATCAATTCCATAGCCGGGCTCGGTTCGGTTATATCCATTTTTATTTCGATCAGGCTGATATACAAAGGCTATAAACCTGCTAAATTCTTTCTTATAGCCTGGTCTTTGTTTTTGGCCGGAGTTATGATTTTTGTATTTAAAGACTATAACCTCATCCCTTTTAATAGTTTTACCCGCAGGTCTATTCTAATCGGTTCGGTACTGGAGATCATTTTACTTTCTGTGGCTTTGGCTGACAGGATCAATGTGTTGAGAAGAGAGAAGGAGGAGTCGCAGTTGAAAGCGCTGGAAGTATCAAGAGAAAATGAGCGCATCATACGCGAACAAAATGTTCTTTTAGAGCAAAAAGTACAGGAGCGCACTATGGAATTGCAAGAAGCTAATGAAGAATTGCAGGTTACTTTATCAAATCTTAAAGAAACCCAAAGCCAATTAGTAGATGCCGAAAAAATGGCCTCGTTGGGTCAGTTAACTGCAGGTATCGCGCATGAGATCAACAACCCCATTAATTTTGTCACCTCTAATATTTCCCCTCTTAAGCAAGACCTTTCGGAGATCTATGAGATAATCGATGCTTATTCCAGGGTAGATGTGAGCAGTCCTGAAACACTAGAAGAAGCCCACAATCTCAGAGAGGAATACGATTTTGAATATTTAAAGGAAGAGATCAGTTCGCTGGTTGACGGAGTTTCAGACGGAGCTAACCGTACCAAGGAAATAGTTCGAGGTT
>JANQHO010000082.1 GCA_028277105.1 Owenweeksia sp.
TCCGGACAACGGTTCGGGGAGATCAGTGAAATACTGAATGCCGGCAACAAAAGCTTTTTCTTTTCCCGCGAAAAAGTATTGGTTTACAAGCAGGAAAACATAGAGGTCATAAAGCTCACCGAAAGGCTTATTGACGTTTTTCCTTTTGCGGGTAATTTCCTTATCAGAGGGGAAAGTAATTCGTATTATTTGTTGGATTCGGATAACTACAATATCCAACTACTGGAATACCTCGATCCCGGACTTGAAATAACTGCTGTGCTTCAAGCCGGAGCAAACAGCTTTTTGCTGGGAACAGCCAGCAACGGTTTGATGCTTCTTTCCGAAAGTGAGGTGATACCCCTGGAAACTCCCCTGAATACCTTATTGACAGAAGCTAAAGTAAGTGATCTCCTTCGCATCGATGAAGAACGGATTGCCGTAGCTACATTGAGAAATGGCGTATTTTTCACGAATACTAATGGTGAGGTCATTACTACTGTTAATCGCAGCTATGGTCTTCAAAACGATTACATCAACAAATTATACAGGGATAAAGGCCAGAGGCTTTGGGCCGCTCTAAATAATGGTATCAGCCTGGTGAGTTACCCCTGGCCCTGGACATTTTATAACCGGAATAACGGCCTCAAATCCGGGGTAGTATCCATTACCAGGAATAAGGGAACCCTTTTAGCCGGAACTTATCAGGGGCTTTATCAATTGGATGCTGCAGCCAAAAAGTTTATACCTATAGAAGGTATAGAAACAGCTTGCTGGCAATTTTTGAATCATCAGGGCTTATTACTGGGAGCCACCAGTGAAGGCATCTACCAAATAGAAAGCTCTGGAGTAAAACAGTTAACCAGTGAATTTACGCTTTGTCTGGCTTCCCCGGCTGATCGACCTGATTATCTATATGCCGGTACTCTTGACGGTTTTAACGAGATTCAACTTTCGGAAGAGGGTAAGCTACTGCAAAACATCTCAAAATTCGGGCAGTTGGGAGAAGTAACCGCTATCATACCCGATAATAAGGGAAGCTTATGGATATCAACCCTTAACGGCCAACTGGCTAGGTATGAGCTAGAAAGCGACAAACTGCAAATTTTAGGAGAAGAGCAAAACCTAGCTGACCTCCTGGGTAATCAATTCTATTATTTCGACCATAAAATAATTGTTGGTACTACCAGGGGGTTGAGAGCCTATAATGATCAATCCGATCGTTTTGAAGAATACGAGATCAGAGCTGATTCTTCTAACGGAACCCTGGATTGGCCGGGTCTGCTCAGTACTAGTAAGAATAACTCCATGTGGATAACCCGGGGAGATGAAACCGGACTTTCCCACTTTGTAAAAGAAAACAATGGCTGGCGTTATCAAAAACAATCCTTCGGGCCTTTTGAAGATTTTATTTGCCGTTCTATTTATGAGGATTCTACCGGGCTAATGTGGTTTGGGGGCCCCTCCGGGCTTATTTGTCTTGATGCCGGTCTTACCAATACACTCTATGATGAAGCCCGGATAAGAATATCTGAGATCCGTCTTAATAGCGATAGCATTTTATATGGGGGCTTTGGCCTGAAAGATCAACTTAACAACTCCCTGAACTATAATTATCGCAATATCTCTTTTCGTTTTACTTCTACTGGTTACAATGCCAAAAGCCAAGTAGAATACAGTTTTTTCCTGGATGGTCACGATAGGAAATGGAGTAACTGGAGTCCTGTAAATGAAAAGGAATACCAAAAATTAGCTCCCGGTAGATATACATTCTACGTGAAGTCAAAGGATATCTATGGCAATATCTCCAATACCGATAAGTTCAGTTTTGAACTGCGCTTTCCCTGGTACGAGAAATGGTATATGATCTTAGTATATATAATGGTACTTGCCTATTTAGTGTGGCAGATCGTTCAGTTGCGCCTGAAGAACCTTGTCAGGGAAAAGGAAAAACTGGAAAATACCGTGCGCAAAAGGACTTCCGAAATACGGGAGCAAAGAGATGAGATCCAAAAAAAATCAGAGGAGCTGTCGCATGCCCTTACCGATCTCAGAAATACCCAGGAGGAGTTGATCCGGCAGGAAAAATTGGCCTCCTTAGGCCAGATGACCAAGGGTATAGTAGATCGTATCATCAATCCCTTGAATTACATCAATAACTTTTCTTCTCTCTCAGGCGACCTAGCCAGCGACCTTAAAGAAGTGCTGGAGGAGGAAAAAGAGACTATCTCCAAAGATACTTATGCCGAGGTAATCGATATCAGTTCCATGCTACAACTAAACCTCGGGAAAATAAAAGATCACGGCAGCAATACCGTAAGGATCGTAAAAGGAATGGAAGAACTGCTGAAAGATCGCACCGGAAGGTTTATAGATACTGATATTGCTGAGCTGACCACTCAGATATTAAAGCGCATTAGAAGTAATTTTGATGAAGAAATATCGAAATACGGCATTGAAGTCGACCTGAAACTCAAAGGCAATCACTTTGATGCTAATATTATTAAAGAAGAATTGTCAAAAGCCATTTACGAATTGTTTGACAATGCCTTGCAGTCCGTTGCTTCTTTCAGCGAAAAGAATAAATACCTGGGGGGGGTTGTGGTGGGGGAACTGGAATGCACCGAAAGCGAAGTTATTTTAAAGGTCAGGGATAATGGTATGGGAATTCCTGAAAAAGAGATCAACCAGATATTTGACCCTTTCTTTACTACCAAACCTACTGCCAAAGGTTCAGGCGTAGGCCTGTACCTTGTTCGAGAGATCATATATTTACACAAGGGAACCATATCCATTAATTCTGAGGTTGGAAAAGAAACGGTATTTACTATTGTCCTTCCCAGATTAAAGAACAAACAAACCGATGAATAACTCAAGCCCAACCGAAAAAACAGAGATAGAGAACCTGAAGAAAAAGGTTATTGAACTGGAAAAGATGGCTTCCCTGGGGCTCCTCAATGCAGGCATTATGCACGAGATCCAAAACCCCATGAATTTCATTCTTAATTTTTCTTCTATGTCGCTGGAATTGCTCGAAGAGCTAAAAGAATGGCGGGAAGACACCCACGAAAAACTATCGGAAGATGAGCGGGATGATCTCGAAAGCATCGTCTCTCTGATCGATCAGAATTTAAAAAAGATCGAAGAGCACGGCAAAAGGGTCAATTCCATCGTGCAGGGTATGCTCGGTTACTCCCGCAGCAAAAAGCAGGAAAAAAGCAAAGTGAAGCTGAACGAAATGATTTCGCGCTACACCGATTTCTCCTATCATGCCATGCGGGTTAATATAAAGGGTTTTAACGTGGGTATCACCGAAAACTTCGATGATCAGATCGATGGGATAATGGCCTACCCGGGCGACCTTAGCCGGGCAGTATTGAATATTACCAATAACGCTTTTTATGCGGTATGGGAACGCTCCCAGAATTCCGGTGAGGAATACAAACCCAAAGTGGTCATTTCAACTCAACTCAATGGTGATGAAGTGAAAATAAGCATTGAAGACAATGGTCCGGGCATACCCGACAAAGTGAAGAAAAATATGTTTGAGCCTTTTTTTACCACTAAGCCTGAGAGTAAAGGCACCGGCCTCGGCCTCTATATCACCAAAGAAATTGTAGAAAAAGAACACCAGGGAAGCCTTTCTGTAGAAAGCCAACCCGGTAGCTATACCCGCTTTATTATCACTATTCCCGTAAAATAAAAGTCAAAATAAGTATTAAGAAAACTCAAAATGGAGAAGCTTACCCCAATTAAGATCCTCAGTGTTGATGATGAACAGGATCTGGAAATATTGATGAACCAAAAGTTCCGGTCCAAGATCAGAAAAGGCATCTATGAATTCCACTTTGCCAACAATGGCCTGGAAGCCCTTTCAAAGCTGGTAGAACATCCGAATGTTGACATTATACTATGCGATATCAATATGCCGGAAATGGATGGTTTGACCTTATTGACCAAGCTCAATGAACTGAAAAACCCTTCCTTGAAAACTATTATGGTATCCGCTTATGGCGATATGGATAACATCAGGGCCGCCATGAATGGAGGAGCCTTTGATTTTGCTACCAAGCCCATCGACTTTTCCGACCTGGAACACACCATCGAAAAAGCTATCGAACAGATCAAATTTATCCGCCAGGCCCAAAAAGAGCACGACCAGTTAGTGGCTATTCAAAATGACCTGGATATAGCCCGTAAGATTCAACAGTCTATACTTTCTACCGTGTTTGATCTCCAGCCCGGAAGATCGCGCTTTGAATTGTACGCGGTAATGCATGCCGCCAAAATGGTTGGGGGAGATTTTTACGACTTCTTCATGATCGATGAAGATAATCTGGGCTTTATAGTGGCCGATGTATCCGATAAAGGTATACCTTCGGCTATTTATATGGCCGTAAGTCACACCATAATGAGGGCTACTGCACTACGAGGACTTTCTCCTGCTGCATGTATGGATTACACTAACAACCTTTTGGGTAAGGACAATGTAGAAAGTATGTTCGTTACCGCCTTTTACGGCATACTGAATCTGGAGACCGGTAAAATGGTTTACAGCAATGCCGGGCACAATCCTCCTTATCTGATCAATGGAGAAGGAAAGGTCGCAATGCTGGAACCTACTCATGATATAGTAGTGGGAGTAATGGACGGTATTACTTATCATGAAGCCGAGATCCAACTGAATAAAGGCGAACGCCTGTTTTTATTCACCGATGGGGTTACTGAGGCCCTCAACGACAAAGGCGATTTTTACCTGGAATCGCGCCTGGAACAAACTCTGGCCAATACGCAAACCCTTTCTGCCAAAGAGCTGATCGCTAAAGTATCTATGAACCTGAGTCAGTTTACCGAAGGAGCGAGCCAGTCAGATGATATTACTATGATGGCTATAGCCCTCAACGAATAAACTTATGGCAGATACCCTTAAAATAGAGATAGTCAATAAGCTCGATGAACTACATACTGTTAATCAGGCTCTTGAACAATTGGGTGAAAAATGGGAACTCCCCATACCCATTTTGATGAACCTGAATCTCTGCCTGGAAGAGGCTCTGACCAATGTGATATTCTACGCTTTTGAAGAGGAGGGAAAATACCCCATAGCTATTACCTTTACCCTTTCAGAAAAAGAAAATGTGAGTATAATTTTAGAAGATAAAGGTAAGGCATTCAACCCCCTTGAAGAAGTAAGGGAACCCGATCTCGATGCCAAGGTGGAAGACAGGCGCATTGGAGGTTTGGGAGTTTTTTTTATCAAACAGTTTATGGATAAAGTAGAGTATACCAGAAAAGGAAATACCAATCAATTATTAATGTTAAAGCAAATCTAAATTCAATTACACATGGAAATCTCAAAACAGAAAGAAGCCGGTTTAATGATCGTAAGCATCAATGGCCGATTAGACACCACTAATTATTCCGTTCTCGATAAAGAGCTGGATAGTTTGGTAAATGACGGAGAGAACAATATACTGGTTGATTGTGCGGACATGGATTACATCAGCAGCTCCGGCTTGCGGGTATTTTTGGTATACCTTAAAAAGACCAAAGCCAACGGAGGAAAAGTGATGCTCTGTAATATGCAAAACATGATCAAGGAAGTATTTTCCGTTTCCGGCTTTACTTCGCTTTTTGACATTTACAACAGTCGCGAGGAAGCCATTGCTGCCAATAGTTAATCAGTGCATTTAGTGGCTGTTTTTCAAATAAAGACCCGCTCATAATGTGTTTCGCTAATTGGGATACCAGGTACTGCTTTGCAACAGTTCTCATTAATCCGGGCCGAGGTCATATGAGTTGGTAAATACCAATAATGTTGATTTTAATAAAATACCATAATTCATGAATAATTTTCTGACGGTGCCCGAAGAGTTATACCTGCTCGCAGTTAGCGAAACTCAGGGCAATATTCAACCTACCAATTACAAGTCGTTTAAAGTGGCCCTCTCGGGAGCCATACTAATGGATCTGGCCAAAGAGAACCATATCGATACCGATCTGGAAAAGATCATTATCGATAAAAAGGAACCCACCGGCAACGAAGTCCTCGACATTGTTTTCAATGAATTGCAACTCCACAATACCGGACAAAGCATTAAATACTGGATCGAAAGGCTAACGGAAAAGTCTGACGGATACAAGAATATGATCCTTAATTCCCTGATCAGAAAGGGGGTCTTGAAAATCGAGGATAAAAAAGTCCTTTGGGTCTTTTCTTCCCGCAATTATCCCGTGATAGACGATTCAGAGGTCAAGGAAGTTAAATCCAGGATACACGGGTTGATCCTGAGTGATGACATCCCTGATGTACAGGATATTATTATTGTGAGCATGTTGTTTTACAGCGGTATGTTGGACCTGGTTCTTACCGATGAGGAGATCGATCAATATATAGACCGCATCGAGCAGATCGCCAAAATGGATCTTATCGGCCAATCGATCAGTTCGGCTATTGAAGAAACCATGCTTTCTATGATGATCTCAGAGATCGGCAAGTTGGTTAAGGGTAAAACGGCCGAAGAAAAACTGGAAGAAAAGATCCAGGAATCCATTAAGAAGTACGGTTTCAAATCAGCCGATGACCTGCCGGACTGGCTCAGGAAAGGCACGGCTCAATATGAAAAAACATTACAGTTCGTAAAAAAGACCGGGACAGCAGATATTATTTACAATGCCCGCAACAATAAATATATGGTTAAAAGATATTCTGCCCGGGGGCCAGCCTTTAGTGGTGAGGTTTAGTACGGCTTCCTGATCCGGATACATTTTCCTGAAACATAAAACTCCTCAATTAGAGGAACTTATATTGCTTTAAGCTTAAAGCGGAGGGGTACTATTGAATTTTAATTAACAACAAAAACAGATAAAAAAATGGCTTCAACCAGATTCAATGCTCTGAATCACGTTCTGAATCGCAAGAAAACAGAACCAATTTTTAATAATAAACCCATTTCTGAGAGTTTTGGCTCTAATGTATTTAACCTGGGTACCATGAAAAAGTACCTGACACCGGAAGCTTATAACAGTGTTATCCAGGCTATTAATCACGGAACGAAGATCAATGAGCCCGTAGCCGATCAAATAGCCACGGCTATGAAAATATGGGCCATGTCCAAAAAAGTAACCCATTATACCCACTGGTTTCAACCTCTTACCGGTGGCACGGCCGAAAAACACGATGCCTTTTTTGAGCCTGATCATATGGGTGGAACGATAGAAAAGTTTGAAGGAAAGCTGTTGATCCAACAGGAGCCCGATGCCTCTAGCTTCCCTAGTGGCGGGATCAGAAACACCTTTGAGGCTCGCGGTTACACCGCCTGGGATCCTACTTCTCCCGCCTTTATCATCGGTCGTACTCTTTGTATCCCTACTATTTTTGTGGCTTATACCGGGGAGGCCCTGGACTATAAAACGCCTTTACTGAGAGCCCTTCATGCGGTAGACCAGGCTGCGGTTGACGTATGCCGCTATTTTGATCCCAACGTCAAAAAGGTTAATGCTACTCTGGGCTGGGAACAGGAATATTTCCTGGTAGACAGCGCCCTTTTTAACGCCCGCCCCGATCTGGTGCTGACCGGAAGAGCCTTGATCGGTCAGTCACCCGCCAAAGGACAGCAACTGGACGACCACTACTTCGGCTCTATTCCGGAGAGAGTACTCCATTTTATGCATGAGTTGGAGCAGGAATGCTACCTCTTGGGGATTCCCGTTAAGACCCGTCACAATGAAGTAGCTCCCGGCCAATATGAACTCGCCCCGGTTTTTGAAGAGTGCAACATTTCTGTCGATCACAATTCCCTTTTGATGGACGTGATGGATAAAGTAGCCCGCAGGCATCATTTCAGGGTGCTGCTGCACGAAAAGCCTTTTGCCGAGATCAATGGCTCCGGTAAGCACAACAACTGGTCGCTGGCCACCGATACCGGTAAGAATCTGCTCAGCCCGGGCGAAACACCGGAAAGCAATTTACAGTTCCTCGCCTTTTTCATCAACACTATCAAAGCGATGGACACCTACGGAGATCTGGTAAGAGCCTCCATCGCTTGTGCCGGTAATGACCACCGTTTAGGTGCTAACGAAGCACCTCCGGCCATTATATCGGTTTTCATCGGTTCTCAACTCACCCAACTTCTCAACGATCTGGAAGAGATGAAGTTCCTCACCAGCAGCCAATCGGACGATAAAAAATCCAATCAAAGATTGAATGTGGTCGAAAAAGTTCCCGAGATCCGTTTGGATAATACTGACCGTAACCGGACTTCTCCTTTTGCCTTTACCGGCAACAAATTCGAATTAAGGGCAGTGGGCTCTTCATCTAACTGTGCCGAACCTATGACGGTACTCAATACCATAGTAGCCCAGCAGTTGAAAGATTTCAAAAATGCGGTAGATGTAATGCTGGAGTTCGGAGTGAGAAAAGAAGAAGCCATGTTCAGCGTCCTCAAAGAGTACATCAAATCCTCCAAAAATGTACGGTTTGAAGGCGATGGCTACAGCGATGAATGGTTAAAAATAGCTGAATCCAGAGGTCTCAAGAATGTAAAGACCACGCCTTATGCTTTGGGTTTTTACGTTACTGACTCCGCTCTGGACTTATTTGAAAAGAACGAGGTAATGAGCCGGGTGGAATCGATGGCCCGCCATCATATCCAACTGGAAAAATACCAGATGCGTATCCAGATCGAATCCAGGGTGCTGGGCGACCTGGCCGGGAATCACATCGTTCCCGCGGCCGTGAAATATCAAAATACACTCATTGAAAATGTGAAGGCTCTTAAAGATACCCTCGAGGAAAGCGACTACCGCAAAGTAGCCCAGGAACAGGTTGAGCTTATCAAAGAGATATCAGAAAGGGTTTCCAGCATTATTGCCGATAAGGAAGCCATGATCGAAGCCCGCAAAGGGATCAATAAAACCGAGGATATCCGGGAGAAAGCTACGGCTTACTGTGATGAGGTAAAACCTTACCTCGACTCCATCAGATACCAGGTAGATAAGCTCGAGATGCTGGTGGATGACGACTTGTGGCCCCTGCCCAAATACAGGGAGCTCCTTTACTCAAAATAATATTAACCAATGTGAGTCCGGTATAACTAACAAATGTCAGACTGAGTATCCCGAAAGCTATGCTTTCGAGGATGTATCGAAAGGGAAAAACTTTTAACAAGCAGATTTATGTCAAACTTACACTAACTAAATATCTATCAATATGGATTTTAATGCAGCAGATACAGCCTGGATGCTGGTGGCAACAGCTATGGTATTTTTGATGACCCCTGCCGGATTGTCTTTCTTTTACGGAGGGCTTTCGGCTAGAAGAAGTGTGATCAACACGGTAGGAATGAGCTATGCTTCTATGTGCGTGGCTACCTTAGCCTGGGTTCTGGTAGGTTACAGCATTGCCTTTGGCGAAGGAGGTAACCCCCTTATGGGAAAGTTGGAATTTCTCCTGAACGATATCGGCCTCAATGATGTGGAGGGAAGCATCCCCAAATTGTTGTTTGTGGCCTTCCAGGGTGTATTTGCTGCCATAGCGGTAGCTATTATCAGCGGTTCGGTTATCGAACGGATCAAATTCGGCACCTGGCTGCTCTTTGCTTTCTTATGGGTGATCCTGGTGTATTGCCCCCTGGTTTATTGGATCTGGGGCGATGGCTTTCTCAGCGGAGGCGGAGAGCTTGATTTTGCCGGAGGTACCGTCATACATGTCAATGCCGGAGTAGCCGGACTGGTGATGGCTATGGTACTGGGCAAAAGAGGTTTTGCCAAAAGTGCGGCTAAAGCCTCTTCCATAAAACTGACCGTTCTCGGAGCCGCCTTGCTTTGGTTTGGCTGGTTTGGCTTCAATGCCGGCAGTGAACTGGCCGCTGATGCCATAGCCGTTAACGCCTTTTTGGTAACCAATGTAGCCGCTTGTTTAGGTGGACTGGGCTGGTTGCTCATCGAGTGGATCAAAACCAAGAAGCCTACCATACTGGGACTGACCTCCGGAGCAGTTTCTGCTCTGGTAGGCATAACACCCGCTTCGGGTTATGTGGATGTATCTGGTGCCTTGCTTATCGGTTTTAGCTCGGGCATTATAGGTTACTATGGAGTAAATTATATCAAACCTTTATTCCGTTATGATGATACTCTGGATGCCTTTGGTATTCATGGTCTGGTGGGAATATGGGGCACTTTGGCTACGGGCTTGTTTGCCAATCCCAAAATAAACGGAGCGGCCGGTTTGTTTTACGGCAACGCTTATCAAATGGTACCTCAGTTGACTAGCCTTCTGGTAACCATTGCGTTTTCGGCCATTGGTACGCTTATCGTCTATTTTATCAGTTCCCTGCTCACCGGGGGAGGAAAAATTGACCACCTCACCCGCATGAGAGGAGTGGATACTATGCTTCACGATGAAAAAGCTTTTGATTTTGATTAAGAGTAAGTAGTAGTAGTTTTTGAGTTTTGCTTTTAACGTTAAAGCCACCTCGCAAGGGGTGGCTTTTTCTATTCCATAAATGCATTAATATTGTCTTTATAATTATACCAATCATCTAAAGAATGGACGCTACCTTCAAAAAACTCAACTTCAAAGAACATTCTCCCATCCTGATCCTCAACCACCCGGAAAGCTTTGACATAAACCTGGCTTCGGTAAAAGAGGAGACAGAGATCATTACCGAACTCGAGCAAACCGAGAACACAGGCTTTGTAATGGCTTTTGTAACCAAAAAACAGGAAATTGATGATTTGATCCCTCAAATAGCCCCTAAACTGGAGGGCGATGCCTTGCTGTGGATGTGCTATCCCAAAGGCTCTTCCAAAAAATATAAATGTGACTTTAACCGCGATACGGGCTGGCAGATCATGGGTCAGTATGAGTTGGAACCTGTGCGCCAGGTTTCTATCGATGCCGACTGGAGCGCCCTGCGCTTTCGCAAGGTAGACCACATCAAGACCATGAAACGCAAGTTTGGCGCTTTAAGTGATAAAGGGAAAGAAAAAACCGGAGAAAAATAAAAACTCGTCAAACTGAATAATCTGAAGCAGAGCATGGTTAAAACGAAAGAAGAACTCCTACAATATGCTCTCAAAATGAGGGAAAGAGGAGATACATACAGATCAGTAATCAATTACCTCAACAGAAATACTGATGATGAAGGTCTGAAAAAGGAAATTATACAGGAAGTGGATCGATTGGAAAAAGAAAATCCTGGTAAAAACCAGCTTAAACCCGGAAGCGATTCCCCATCAAAATTTAGTATAATTATGGGGGTTCTTTTTTTGGGTTTTGGAGCCATTTTAATACCCTTTTTGTGGAACAAAGGCTTTATTTCTACTATACCATTTATTCTTATTGGTATAGGTGTTACTGCCCTGGTAGGTCTGATTAAATAACGGTTCACATGGGATTGATTCTAAAGAAAATAATTGAACTGCAAACCGTAAATAGCGTAGTTGTTAAAACGGTAAGTGGTAAAAAAACGCTCACCACTGGAGGAAGGACGCAAAAAATTAAGATCATTACCAAAACCCTCTATATTAAACTCCTTATTGATACCGTAATAAAGAACTATATAGAAAGACTTAACCTTTTTAAAAGGCCGGAAATTAACCCCTGCTCTTACCCGGAGACGATGTAAACCATTGGGCGCTGCGGTTTCCACTACATTAAATTCTTCATCGTAGTAATCTACTTCAACCCCATTGTAATAATAAAAAACGGCTCCCTGAACAAAAGGCCTGAGCCTTAGTGGAAGATCACTTCTGCGATAATTAAGCCTGACATTATATTGGGGCCTTATCTGGTATTTTTCAAAACGGGGAATGTAGTACTGTATAATAAACCTGTTACTCAGGCGCAACCATTTCCCTATATTATTATTCCGCCTTATGCTCAGGTTAATAACACTAAAGCCGATCGTATTCAAAAAGTTGGGTTCCTGTTCGTAGCGCCTTTCCCACCAAGCACTGTAAGGGTAAACAGCATGCCCATAACCAAAGGAAAAGGTCCAGAAACGGTTAATGCGGTAATTGGCCCCGAAATTAACTTGTCCCAGCCAAAAGTCGTGCTTGAAAGAGCGCATGGCTGTTAATGTAAACATATCAACAGACCAGCGGTAATTCAGCTTCTTGTAGAGATAAGCACTATACCATACCCGTCCATCACTAAACAGTTCATCTTCTGCCAGCTCCTGGCTAAAAACAGAAGCAGATAGTAATATAGCTAAACCCAGGACAAGCCCTTTCATTTTCTCAGATTCTCATCAATTGACAGCCGCATAACGGCTCCTTTGGCACCGCTTACTAAACTTATCGAATATTTATCAGAATTATTTTTGGGTTTTGGCATATTAAGGTAAAATATGCGTGATTTTCCGGGGGTATGCTTTTTATCATTAACAAACTCCAAAGAACTGGATCTAAAAGAATTAACTTTATAGATGGCTGTTTCTCCGGTGGTTAAATTCCCCACTTTTATCTTCAAGAGGGTCTCATTCAGCATCCTGTAGGTAAATTCGGGACGCACAATAACCCTTAAACGGGTGGTATCACTCAGCGTAAAATTAAAGTTTGTTTTTTTGGAAATACGGTAATAAATCTGGCTTTTGCCCGACTTCACAAACCTCACCTCTTTTTTTTCTATGTTTTTTTCTGGCTGCAGATCCTTCCACTTTGGCGTGGGATCTTTTTGATAAAATGCCCGCATGTGTACTTTTTGATCGGTGCGGTATTTGTAAAACCTCAGTTTGTACTCTCCGGGAGGTAAATTGATCACTTCCCGGTGTATTTTAGTGGGGTTTCCCGTCAGGGATTTGCCCTTAAATTTGAGATTGCTGCTTAACAAACCCGGAATCTCCAGGATATTAACGTTGTTGGAAGATTCGGTATACTTTATCTTAAAAGGCTCTGATCGGAAATTGTCGTTTTCTAACCTTACCCTGAAATTGAGATATAATTTACCCGGGCCCTTTAGCCGGTATTCCGTGCGGGATTTTTCCGAAAGAGCATAATAGGTGTATTCTTTCTTTCCCTTAAGAATAACCTTCCCCACACTTTTCCTCGGGATAACCTCTTTCTTTTTCTGACTGAAACCAGCCAATGATGATAAAATCAAACTGCAAATTAGAATGGATCTCATAGAGTTAAGATTGATTCTCCGTATATACAACTTCATTACCCAGGGCATTCTGCCTTCTGTCGAATAAGATCACCCCTACTATTAGTATCACTAAGATTCCGGCTGCTCCAAACACATAGCGCAAATCGTACCTCAAAGCCATAAACAATTCCCCTTCCCCTACGGCAGGCAGGGGAACGGGGTCTCTCGGTAAATTGTATTTATCCATCAGGCGCTGGATATTGCGCAAATTGATGAAGGGAACCCTTTGGGAAGCCATACGGAACATCACCCCTTTTTTATCGGGGAAAGAACTCAGTTTTACATCCCTTAAGAGCCCGGAAGGTATTTCCTCAGAGTTGAGGTTACTCCCTAAGCTGGCTATACCTCCTCCCACATTGATGTATAGTTTTATGCGTTTTCCGGTCTCTTTCTCCCGCTCGACAAAAAGCTCTAACCTTTTCTCGATATTGTCATTCAATGATTGCCCGTTTATAAATTCAATATTATTTCGCTGTATAGCCGCCCTCGCTAAATCGCGGCCTTCCGGACTAAGGGTCATACCAATATCCTGGTTGGCACCTATGGAAGAGGCCAGTATTTGGTGTTTAAACAAACCCGCTTCGTAAAGGCTGTGATGAATATCGAGATAGGTGTACTCAGGATCATTGGCTCCCCAGGAGGAAGAGGTGGCCGATGCAATAAAGCTCACTTCCAGTTTCATGGCCTCTGCCGCAGAACTCACGGCTATGTTTAGTGCCGGGAATGAGCCCGTGGCGCCTATAGCAATATGATCCCCTTCTCTTATTCTGGCATCTTTAAACAATTCCACTACCATAGCCGCAAAATTGGGATTTACCGTACTCAGTTTAACAGGTAGAGAACCCCTGCCCGAGGTAATGGCCGAAAAACGGGTTCCAATAATGCGGGTATCGTTGGGATCATTAATATTATCAATCGCTACCTCGTTTTTAAAATGCTTTTCCTTCAGATAGTTGATGCTTTGTTCCATCAAGCGGGCCGCAGCAATTTTTTCTTCATAGTGAGGCTGGGGCTGTTCTTTTTTGGTAAACTCCACCAATATCATTAGCCCTACTGAAAGTAAACCCAGTATACTTAAAACTAAAGTTGACCTGATAGAAATATCTTTCATCTCAATACAGCTCAGGAATAGTATTACCGCTATAAACTATGATAACCACCAATCTTACCAATACTGAAATAATAGCCAGCATAGCCAGGGTTTTGATAAACCCCTGTTTGGCCGACCAATGAGCTATAAGCCCGGGCACTACCCAGCCTACCGCTGAAAACTCCAGGGTGTTTTCAGCAGTATTGAAGAACAGAAAGTGATGGGAAATGATGGCGTAAATAGTTCCGATAAGCAAAGAGACCACCATCTGCCTACGCCCAAAGAGGAAAGTAAAACGGCTGATAAATTTGATGGTTAAAAAAGTAACAAAGGCAATAACCACCAGTCCGATCAAACGGTCTGGTGTACCCAGTTGTAAGGCAACGTAGCCCGGCACGATAATCCCACCGGCAGCCATGCCAAAAGCTTCAATAAAAAACAGGGAGAGGATGATCCCTATGGTTACGGCTAATTCTATCATTGTATTTGGTGATTTTCTTCAAAATATTTGCTCAATTCTGCTCCTCCAGCACCCATGTTTCCAAAAGCTACAATTACGGCATCTTTATTAATCTGCGGAAAAATATCTGCTATCTGTTGCTCCGGTTCTTTTTGTCCTACCATAACAATTTGCCGGTTGGGAATTTCTTTTTTTAAGGCCATGGCCCGAACCAACTCTACATTTTCTCCGCTTAGCACCAATAAGTCGAATTTTAACTTTGAAGTGCTATGGATCAATTGTTCTGAACGCTCTTTGCGGTCTTTACGGGAATTGAGCACCACTACGTACTGTTTGTTCTCTCCTTCCATTTTCCGGATGTTGTTCCATATCATCATAGATGATTCGGGATCGTTAGCAGCCAGAGCATTATAAAAATGAATTTGATGATCTTGGTAAAGATACCTGTACCTGCGCAGAGCTCCTTCGTCCGGAATGGTTTTTTTCATAGCTTCCAGCGCCATGGTTCGGTCGATCTTTAAGCTATTACACAAAGCTAAAGCCAGGGCCACATTCTCAGGGTGCTCAAAATAGGTGAAGCCCTCCATTTCCAGGGGGTCAACCATATCTTTTTGAGCGATAACGAGTTCTGTTTTTAGCTTTTGGGCTTTCTTCTCCAGAAAATCCGTAAGGCGGTCTTCTGCCGTAAATAGTTTTGACTTTTTAGGTATAGTTAAAGAAAGGGCTTCAGCTACATTTTCCAGGCGGGGGCCCATTACATCGAGGTGATCCATGCGGATATTGGTCAACACTCCGTGAGTAGCCTTTATCATCTGGTGTTCGGTGATCCTTTGATAAGTCGGTTGCAGGGCCATGCATTCGATCAATAACACATCTGCTTTTCTTTGAGCACAATACTGTACGATCGCCAATTGCTCCAGTATATTGGCCTTCTCTTTGCGTGGCACTACTACCTCTGTTCCATCGCTGAGTATCATCCGCGGAAAAGTGCCCGTAACTTTGGTAATGGTATTATAGCCTCCTGCTCTTAAACCCGCTCCTATCAAACGGGTAACACTTGACTTCCCTCTGGTACCGTTAACGTGAATGCGGATGGGAATAGACTGCAAAAACCTCTGGTGTCTGATATATTCAATAACACCATAAAAAACCAATGTAGCAGTGAGGATCAAAATGATAGTTAAGCTTTCCATGGGTAAGGCCGCTTCTAAATTACCTAATTCGATGGATAACCCAACACTTCTCACCATTATTTCCCCGTATACAGCAAGATCGGGAAACTATTTTTCTAAAAAGTACCCCACTTTTGTACCAGCAAAAGAGACGTATGGCCTCAAATGATATAAATCCCGATTACCACCAACGCATTAACAAGGTACTCAACTACCTACAGGAAAATCTAAGTAATAAACTCAGTTTGCAAGAACTGGCCTCCATTGGCAGCTTTTCTCCTTTCCATTTCCACCGTTTAATGAGAGCCTACTTGAGCGAGCCTTTGGGAACTTACCTCAAAAGGCTGCGCCTGGAAAAAGCAGCCCGGCTGCTTCTCTTTACAGATAATCCGATTACCGAAATATCCGAACGGATAGGGTATGAAACACCTTCTTCTTTCACCGCGGCTTTCCACAAACAATTTGGTTTTTCCCCAAAAGACTATCGATTAAACAAAGCTCAACCCGACACCCCAAAGGCTATGAAAGATAATCCCCGGATCAATTTTGATTTTGAGCCCCTTATTCAGATACTACCTCCTTTAAAACTAGCTTTTGTGCGCGTTTTTGGCCCTTATGAATCTTCCAGCATAGGGGAAGGCTGGGGTAAGATCATGCGGTTTGCCACTCAGCATGAGTTGTTGGACGCTCAAACCAAACGCATAGGTATTTCTTACGATGACCCAGAGGTCAGTTCCACTGAAAACTACCAGTACCAGGCCTGTATCAGCATTGACAAAGCCGTAAAGGCCGAAGGTGAAGTCAGTACTAAAGAACTACCCGGAGGTAAATATGCCGTATTCACTTATAGAGGTAGCTACGAGGGTTTTGATACGGTTTACAACCTTATCTTCAAAGAATGGCTGTTGAAAAGCCCATGTCAGTTAAGGGATGCTGAGATCTTTGATCTCTATATCGATACACCTGAAGACAACGATCCGCAGAATTATATCACTCAAATACATATACCCATACAATGAAAATAGATCACAAAAAAGAACTGAAACATTTGTACAAACCTTCCGCTAAAGCAGTAGAACTGATAGAAGTGCCTCCTATGAAATTCCTGATGATTGACGGGCAGGGCGACCCCAATACTTCCCGGGAATATCAGGAAGCCATAGAAACCCTTTTTTCCCTTTCGTACACCTTAAAGTTCATGGCTAAAAAAGGGGAGTTAGGTATTGACTACACCGTAATGCCCCTGGAAGGACTCTGGTGGGTGGAGAATATGGAAGATTTTGACGTTGACAAAAAGGATGAATGGCTCTGGACTTCCATGATGATGCAGCCTGAATTCATCACTCGGGAAATGGTAGAAGAAGCCATGGCTAAAGTAAAAGAGAAGAAAGATCCCCCTGCTCTGTCCAAAGTGCGTTTTGAAACTTACGAGGAAGGTCCAGCAGGCCAGATCATGCATATCGGCCCCTTTTCCGAAGAAGGCCCTACCATCCAAAAACTACACAACTATATAGAAGAAAAGGGTTTTCAGTTAAGCGGTAAGCATCACGAGATCTACCTCTCCGATATCCGCAGGGCGGCCCCGGAAAAATGGAAAACGGTGATAAGGCAGCCCTACAAGTAACGGGAAAATCAAAAAAAATCAGAGAGCCGGAAGCAATAACTCCTGGCTTTTGTATTTTTAGAGGTACAAACTAAACTCAAATGAAATCAGCTACTACCACCACCTCCCGCAAAAACTCGAGCTTTATTATCGGAATTTTCCTGGTTCTTCTGGGAGTTCTTTGGTTGCTCGATGAAATGAGCTTCTACATTCCCAGTTGGATCATGAGCTGGCAAATGTTTCTCATCGCCCTGGGTGTTGTTTTTGGTATACAGAGCAGTTTCCGCAATCCCACCTCTTATATTTTGATCTTAATAGGCGGGGTGTTTCTGCTGGCCAATTACTTTGATATCCCCATTAATTTCTGGCAGTTCTTTTGGCCAGCCTTATTGATCCTAATCGGTATCAGTATTATGATAAGGCCAAAGCGCAAATGGAAGCCCTCCGGAGATTATATAACTGAAGAGGGAACGGAAACATCGGATGACCGTTTTGATTCGCTCAGGGTAAATGCCATTATGAATGGCATCAACAGGAATATCACTTCCCAAAACTTCAAAGGGGGTGAGATCAGTAGCATTATGGGAGGTGTAGAGATCAACTTCAGCCGGGCCGATATTCAAGGTGAAGCAGTATTGAATGTATCGGTAGTTATGGGGGGATTGAAGATCATCGTTCCGCCCGACTGGTCAGTACAAATCGAGGCCACTAATATACTGGGAGGTATTGAAGACGAAAGGTATTCCAATGTAAAGGTAGAAACCGGTTCTAAAGTTCTGGTATTGACCGGAACGGTAATTATGGGTGGAATTGAAATTGTAAGCTACTAAAGTGATATACCATGGATACCCAACAGGACTGGAGTATTTTTAACCGCAGGATAAATATCAATAAGCCTGTAAGCGAACTGTACAAGGCCTGGACCACTCCGGCTATGATAAGAGAGTGGTTTTTAGAAAAAGCTGATTTTGAAACCGCTTCCGGGGAGATGCGAGACTCTGATGATCAGGTTCAGGTAGGGGATACCTATTTTTGGAAATGGCACGGCTGGGGTTTTACTACTGAAGGAACCATTCTGGAGACCAACGGTAAAGACCACCTCAAATTTACCTTTGGAGAAGCTGGTGATGTAGAAGTTAAATTGGAAGAAGATGAAAATGGAACCCACGTAATACTATCTCAAAAGAATATTCCCACAGACGAACAGAGCATCAAAAAATATTTTTACGGCTGTTCCCTGGGGTGGTCGTTCTGGCTGGTGAATCTCAAAGCCTGGTTGGAGCATGGGATTAAGCTCAATGAAACTGGGGTGAGCTTTGACGAACTCAGCATTTTTGAATATGTCAATGCCTGACTTGAACTAAACTGATATCATTCCTGCCTTGAACCAGAATCTAATCTTAATTATTGTAAAGAGTGAGATCGTGGGCATTCGCTTTGCTTCTCCCGCGATGACCACCTAAAAGTTATTCCGAACGGGGTGAGGAATCTGCTTTCAGACCTCTCAATGCAAATACCTTCGGCAGTCAGGTTCAGGGTGACTCTCCTGTTGAAGATCCATACCAGGCTACAGACCCGGTATCTTAAATTCCTGATAACGAGTTTGAGATCGCGGCACTCTGGCCGCGATGGCTGGCATTTAGTGATTCAAGCCGGTAAAAACGATTCATATCGAACTCAAAATAAACTAAAGTCTTCATTCCAGGTTAATTCATCTAAAGAAAAAAAGATGTTTAGTCTGTTTAAAAAGAAAAGTAAAAAGGAAAAGCTTCAGCAACAATATGAGAAATTGATGAAAGAATCGCACCGCCTGTCTACAATCAACCGGGCGGAGAGCGATAAAAAAGCCGCTGAAGCGGATGAGATCGCACGTCAGATTGAAGCTTTATAAACTGGCTTGTTTTTTGTCTGCACAACAAAAAACAACTATGAAAAAGCTTTTACTTCCGGTATTTATATTTTTTAGCTCTTTAGCCTTTGCTCAATACCCGGCTATACCTTTCCTGCAGGATTCTCTCAACTATGGTAGTAATGAATACATTCAGGTAGCTTTAGAAGAAAATGAAGCCAGGCTGGTCAATGCCACCGTATATCACTCTGAAGGTCAAAATAAGATATACTATAAGGATAGTGGATTGCCCATCGTATTTCGCAACCATATCAACCTGATCAATTTTATGTACGCTCATGGTTACGAATACTTGGAATATTTAAATACCGGAGCGCGTTATTTTCACCTCATTATCTTTAGAAAACGGAAGCCTATAGTCCCCCTATCCACTCCTTAAAACGGGAGGCCTTATCCACACTTACTACGGCTTCGGTAGTGGTTTCAGGTTGGGTAATGACCTTTAAACGCCCTTTGGAGTATGGGATCATTTCCTTGATGCAATCTATCCCGATAATAAACTGCCGGTTGATTTGAAAGAATTTCATGGGATCCACTTGCTCTGAAAGGGAGGTAAGGGTTTGATCGATAAGATACTGCTGGCCGTTGACATCAGTGATAAAAGCGTGTTTGCCCTGAGCAAAAAAATAAGCGATCTCCTCCTGAGGTAAACTTTTAATGCGCTCCCCTGTACTGACCAAAAAACGGTCTTTATAGCGAGGCCTGATCTGTTCCTGCAATTGTTTCCAGTTTATTTCGGGTTGTCCATTGCGCAGCTCCAGTTTTCTTAAAGCCCGGTCCAGGTCGCTTTCTACTATTGGTTTCAACAGATAATCAATGCTGTTCACCCTAAAAGCCCTCAAGGCGTATTGGTCATAAGCCGTGGTAAAAATAATAGGCGACTGTACCTCTACCTGATCGAATATTTGAAAGGAAATGCCGTCTGAGAGATGAATATCTACAAAGATAAAATCAGGTTTGGTATCCAGTAGTTCCTGCACCGCTTCCCGCACCGTACCTACCGTATTGAGATGATACCATTCCGGCCGTTTGCGCTGTACATTGCGCACTAGCTTTTCTGCAGCTAAGGGCTCATCTTCAATTACCAGGTACTTCATGCTTCGGCTTCAATCAATGGGATCTCCGCTTTATAATGCCGATCTAAGATACGGAAAACCGGGCGATGTGAAGTCAACAGGCGGTAACGTTCTCTCAGATTAGTAAGGCCGGTTCCGGTGGAAGAAATTTTTTCGCTGCGCAGTTGCAAGTTGTTTTCTATGATGATGCCATTCTCCGTGCTTTTGATCTCGATTACCAGGGGGTTCTTTAAGGAAGCTTCATTGTGTTTGATGGCATTACTTACCAGTTCCTGCAAGCTCAAAGGTGGAACGTATTGATCCAGATGTTCGGAATGGATATCGCGTTTAATTATAATTCCATCTCCAAAGCGTATCTTCTGCAGGTTGAGGTAAGAGTCCAGGACTTGTAATTCGCGATGCAGCGGTACAACCATTTCATTTTTTACTTCCAACACATAGCGGTACACTTTGGCAAAGTCATCGATAAAGTGTTCTGCTTTTTCCGGGTCTTTGCGCACAAGGGAAGACAGTACGTTTAGGCTGTTGAACATAAAATGCGGATCGAGTTGAGCCTTAAGCGAGTCAAACTGACTTTTTAGATTTTCACTTTTCAGTTTTTCAGTCTGTACCAAACTTTCCTTCCATCTGCGGAAAAGGTAAACCCCTTCAATAATAGCTACTACGATAAGGGTTATGGTATTGCCGAAAAGAATATCGTCAAAATAATTGGCAGGAGTAGCCTTGTGATAATCGTAAAGAGAGGTACCTGAAAAAACCCAAACGATAAGGAACTGGGTTATCGAAGTATAGGTAAAAACAATAAGCACTTCCGGTATAACCCGCTTCACCCCGTACTTCTCCCAGGGCATGTGTTTATTGAGAAAACCAAAAATAAAACGGCAACCGTAAAACAAACTGGCGGTAATAATGAAGGAATTCAGGAAGGAGATCGAGCAAGTTTCTACCGTGAGTTCAGACCTGCTTACCGTATCAAAGTAGTGTTGTAGAATGTAGAGCAATGGCGGTACTACCGAAATACTCAGCACAATTATAATATCACCCAGTTCCCTGTTTATCCGTTTAGCCATAATATTAAATTGGCGTTTTTGGGTTTGTCCTCTAATAATTTTCGACCCGTTTCCCGGTTGGGCATTACCTCGCTTTCCCAGCCGGCAGTATAACCTTTACCCATTTTCCGACTTAGTTTCATAGCCATAAGATGGGCACCGGCATTCCTGTATTCTAACATATCCTCCTCACTCTCCCAGCAAGTTAAGGTACAGAAATCCATTCCACCGGCATTCCAGGCCTGCATATGGATCAAACCTTTACTGCGGTATGCCTGGCTACCCGAGCGGAAGGCGTGCCATTGGAATAATGGCAATGCCCACCATTTATTCACTCTGAAATGGGTGTAGCTGCAATACATGATTTAAAAGGTTATGCGGTATAATACCATGGGAAACAGACCTAACTGATTGGTGGTTACCGCTTCTTGTGTTTCAGCATCAAACTCCTGCCCAAAGGGATTGTCGTTATTGGTCACATTTTGAATATCCAGAGCCCATTCTTGAGTAACTTTTTTTCCCGACATCTTATAGCCAATCCTGATGTCAGCCCTGAAATAAGGATCGTATTGCTCTCCAAAAGCGCGGCTTTCATCGTAAACTTCACCCCCTTCGGCTATGGAAGCAGGCAGGTCGAGCGGAGTATAACGCTGACCTCCGGCAAAGGTTACTTTGCCATCCAGAGTTAAAGTTTGTCTGAATTTGCTGTCCTTTTTACTCAGTAAGAATTCTTTTCCGCCCAGGGCATTCCATACATAATTACCATTGAAAGCCGTATTGCGCCAGATCTGGTCGCTACCCTGGTATTGCGATTCGAATAAAGACAGGGTTGTCAAGAAATAAAGTCCCCTATCCATAAATTTCTCCAAAGTGAGATCCAGACCATAATTATAGCCTATACCTCCATTTTTCACGGAATCAGGGGCACCTACATTGAACCCACCCGAATTCAGACTGGAGAAGGAACTGGCCTGTTGCTCCACCACCGCATCAAAAATATACTGATAATAAGTTTCAGCTTTAAAGCGTATGCGGTTGGCAAACATACGGTCGTAACCCAGCACCAGATGATGGCTTTTGGTAAACTCCAGGTTTTCATTAGGGGTGATATAACTGCCGTCTGTCAAGCGGATCTGATCGTACAGGATATTTACCGGAGGGATTTGGCTATGGTGGCCATAACCGAAGTTCACGCTTTGTTTTTCATCAATATTATAACTGAGTCCGTAGCGCGGTTCAATATTGTAATTACCGCTGGATTGGAGGTACATCACGTGAACACCGGTGTTCATTTCCCAGCGATCGCTGATGCGATATTGCCAGTTGACATAGGGCTGGTAAAGCATATCCGAAGCCTCGTGATCTCTCAGGTTCCGGAAGCTATCGAGATTGAAATCATAAACGCTATCGTTGAGGTTGTAATTCTTCATCGTTACAAAAACCCCGGCCCGCAGTACATTTTTAGCATTAAACTTTTTGTTGATGAAGCCGCTGAACTGCACATCGTTCTGGGTAAAATCCTGGCGGTAATTTGGCGATATGATTGTTCCGTCCCTGTTCAGGGTATCGATATCTACAAAAGTACTGGTGGTAGTGGCAGCTAGCGTTACTTTTGAATACAGGTCGTTGCTGAAAAAGTATTGGTGCGAAATACCTATTACCCCTGTTCTAACCCGGTTGCGTAGATCCTGGTCATCGCTGTAAAAGCCCCCGTCTTCATCCTCTTCATTTTCACTGTCTAAAAATTCAATGGAACTGATACCGCCCAGGGCAAATACATCAATGGTTCCGTATTTACGGCTGGGGAAATGCAGCTTCATATTCAGATCCTGATAAAAGGGAATGGCTGTACCCGTGCCAAAATCTATTCCCATAGCTGCCATTATTCCCAGGGTAGAATAGCGATAATTGATCAGGTAAGAGGATTTTTTATCGCGATTGATGGGCCCTTCTGCGCCAAACTCCAAACCGTTAAATCCGATCTGGCCCAAAAATTCATGGTTCTCGTAATTTCCATTGCGCAAACCCAGGTCGAACACTCCGGAAACACCATCCCCGTATTCTGAGGGGAAAGCACTGGTCAGGAAATCGGAATTAGCCAGCACGTTATTGTTTAGCATACTAACCGGGCCACCAGTAGCACCCAGGCCGCCAAAGTGATTGGGATTGGGAATATCGATCCCTTCCAGCCGCCAGATCAGACCAATAGGGGAATTTCCGCGGATCACAATGTCATTTTGAGAATCATTGGTGCGCTGCACCCCTGCGAAATTGGAGGCCATACGGGAAACATCCTGCACTGATCCCGCGAAACGCATGGTTTCTTCAATAGAGAAAGTTCGTCCTGATACGTTTACCCTTTCATTTTTCACTCTTTCTTTCTCAGAATTGGCCGTCACCGTTACTTCATCCAGTTCCTGGGTATTTTCCCGCATGGAAACATTCAGCACCAGTTCTTTGGAACCGATCAACTCAACATTTTGGATGGTTACAGGCTTATAGCCGATAAAGCTAAAACCTACCGTTACACGGCCTATCGGTACATTTTCCAGCAAGTAGTAACCGTCCATGTCGGTTACCGTTCCTATGCTTTTGTTTTCGTCAACAATAAAAATGTTAACGCCCGGCAGGGACATTTCGCTCTGCTCGTCTATAACACGGCCGCGGATGTTTTGCTTGAGGTCTTGTGCCTGTAGTAGAATACTGCTTAGTAAAAGGCTGGTTAAAGTAAAAATGTAACTGGTTTTCATAAGATCGGTTTTATAGTTCTTCCGGTTTTACGCCAACAAAAGAACTATTACCGCAAAAGTCTGGAAAATGAATGGGAGTGAACGGGAGGATTTGAGGGGTGAGTGGGGGAGTTAGTTAACAGACCACAGTTAGAAGTTCAAAATCAGTAGTCATATTTGGTATATAGCTACATAAGGCTGAGTTTGCGTAAGGTAAGTATTTAAGTTAGTCTTAAGTCTTATATCTTAAATCTAAAACCTTATAACTTAAGACTAAACTATGGGTTAACTCTAAATCTCGAACCCCCAAACCACATACCTTGCTCTATTTTGCCATCCAGCCGACCCCGCTACTGTGCGAGTCCCTCGCGTGGTATAAATTCTCACCGACAGGTCTCGTGAGCTTAACAAAGGGTTCGACCTGGATTACTAGCCAATGCAAATGAACATTTGATAGTTAATTGTCTTAAGCCCTTCAGTAGGCTCAGTCAAAAAGTAAAAAAACACTAACCAGGAACCACAGCACCCAACTTAAAGCATAGTTTCTGCTTTTGAGCTAAATGCCCCAGACTACAGTTAGTCTTAAGTCTTACATCTTAAATCTAAAACCTCATAACTTAAGACTAAACTATGGGTTAACTCCAAATCTCGACCCCCAAACCACATACCTTGCCCTATTTTGCCATCCAGCCGACAACTTAATGATCACCCTTTTGTGACCTTTCCGTGATATTTAAAATTTAGTATTGCGAAATAGTAGAATCCTATGAACAAGGTATTGGTTATTGAAGATGATCCCAATATCATCGAACTCATCAACATCCACCTCACGGATCTGGATTGTGCAGTGGACAAAGAAAAGAACGGTAAAGACGGCTTTGAAAAGGCTTTGCATAACCCTTATGACCTCATTGTTTTGGATCTCATGCTGCCCGGTATGGACGGCATTGCCATATGCCAGAAACTACGAGCTCTGGAAGTTTTTACGCCCATCCTCATGCTAACGGCTAAATCAGAAGAATTTGACAAGGTTTTAGGTTTGGAATCAGGAGCGGATGACTACCTCACCAAACCCTTTGGTATACGCGAATTTATCGCCCGGGTAAAAGCTATTTTGCGCAGACAGCTGCGCAATAAAGAAGCCGAAGATCAAACAGCTAAAGAATATCATTTAGGAGATCTGCACATCGATGTAGAAATGCGGAAAGTAAGCCTGAAAGGTGAACGCATTGCTCTCACACCCAAAGAGTTTGACCTGTTGATCTTGTTAGCCCAAAACCCTGGCCGCAGTTTTGACCGCGACCAACTACTCACTAACATCTGGGGTTACGAGTTCAGTGGTTATGAACATACCGTTAATTCCCACATCAACCGCTTGCGATCTAAAATAGAACCGGATATCTCAAGCCCCCAATATATTTTAACCACCTGGGGGGTGGGCTATCGCTTTAATGACGAAATATAATGGCAGCCATCAATTATAAAAACAGTCTTTTTTGGCGCTTGTCGCTGGTTTTTCTCACCGTATTGATCCTGTTGGGCTTGGCCTATGTGCTGATCACTGGCTATTCCGCCCGCCAGTACTACCAGGAAACTACCCAGCGCCTCAATGCTAATGTAGCCGAACATATGCTTTTGGAGGTTTCTCCCTTTGTTGATGGCAAGGTGAATGAAGAAGCCCTGGGCAAGATCATGCATTCCATGATGGCGGTCAATCCTTCCCTGGAAGTTTACCTGGTTGATCCCAAAGGCCAGATATTATCGCATGTAGTACTGGATAAGAAAGTGCGGCTCAAAAATATTTCCCTGGAACCCGTCAAAAAGTTTCTGGCCTGTAAAGGCGAAAACTATGTATTGGGTGACGATCCCCGCAATCCTGGGGGAAAAGCGGTTTTTTCTGCTACTGAAGTAGAGGAAAACGGTCAGTTGATGGGCTATGTTTATATGGTATTGGCCAGTGAGAAGTACGAAAATATCACCGCAGCTCTATCCAGCAGCTATTTCCTCAAAGTAGGTACGCGAACTTTTATCATTACGCTGATCGCTGCCTTGGGTATTGGCCTTCTGCTAATAGCTTTTCTTACCCGCAATTTAAGGAGTATCCAGCGGGGTGTTAAACGCTTTGAAGCAGGAGATTATGAAGCCCGTATTCCCGTAAAAGGCAAAGGTGAGCTATCTGACCTGGCCCTCACTTTTAACCATATGGCCGATACCATTCTCAAAAACATAGACGAGCTCAAGGAAGTGGATCGCCTCAGGCGTGACCTGATTGCCAATGTTTCCCACGACCTGCGTAGCCCTATGTCGGTGATACACGGTTACATTGAGACCATGATATTAAAAGATGATCAGCTCGATACCGAAGAACGCAAAAAATACCTGGAGATCATTTTACAGAGCAGCGAAAAGCTCAAAAAACTGGTAGCGGATCTCTTTGAGTTGTCACGCCTGGAAGCCAAGCAGGTAAAACTGAAAAAGGAACCCTTCCTCATCAACGAACTCTTACAGGATACCGCCCGCCAGTACGAACTGATGGCCGATAAAAAGAAAGTAAAACTGGAAACCGATTTACCTGAACAACTCCCTATGGTGGAGGCGGATATAGCCCTCATCGGGAGGGTGCTGCAAAACCTGATCGACAATGCCATGAAGTACACCCCGGATGAAGGGGAGATCAAAGTGAAAGCCGAGGCCCAGGGGGATCTGGTAAAAGTAGAGATCATCAACAGCGGACAAGGTATTCCGGAAAAGGATTTACCCCATATTTTTAATCGTTATTATATGGTAGACCACAAACAAAGCGGCATTGACGGTTCCGGTTTGGGTTTAGCTATCGTTAAAAAGATACTGGATATGCACCAGGCTTCTATAGAAGTGAGCAGCCAGCAGAACATTGATACCCGCTTTTCTTTTAGTTTACCTCTGGCGGCATAAAAGGCACTCAGAGAGGATACCCAAATTACTCAATCTGCCTAAGTATAAATTATTGAACTGCTATCCTGCTTTTTAGCGGGATTCGTTCAAATTAAATCTTGAGCACTCCCAATAAATCGGAATACTCAAAATGGAGTTTCACGAATAAAAGCTTTATGATTTTGTGATCTTTTCGTGACATCATGGGGTGACATTTGAAGTATCAAATTCAATAACACTTAAAATCATGAAAAGAACAACCGTATTTTTAGTATCCCTGTCGCTGGCATTAGCTTCTTGCAGCAATGACGATGACGACAATAATGACAACGGCTCTAACCAGGGCAACCTGAAACTCAACATCAGCAATCTGGAAGCATTAAGTGCTGACGAGCGCTACGAAGGCTGGATCATTGTAAATGGCAATCCGATAACTACCGGCATCTTTGAAGTCAATTCCAATGGGGAGCTTTCCCAGTCTTCTTTTGAGCTAGACGAAGCCCAACTCTCTGCCGCTACCGACTTTGTGCTGACCATTGAACCCTACCCGCATAACGACCCGGCTCCCAGCAAGATCAAACTGTTAGGTGGATCGTTCTCTGGCAACAATGCCGTAGTCAGTGTGGGTCATCAAACTGCCTTGGGGGCAGATTTCAATACTGCTTCTGGAAGTTATATCCTGGCTACGCCCACTACCAATGATATGAATGACGAAAGAAGCGGGGTATGGTTTCTCGATCCTTCCGGTGCCATGCCGGTACCCACCTTAAACCTGCCTGATCTGCCTGCTAAATGGGTTTACGAAGGCTGGGCGGTAATTGACGGCACGCCTGTTTCTACCGGCCGCTTTAGCTCCGTAAGCGGAGCCGATCAAAGTGCCCCCTTTAGCGGTACAGATAATCCCGGCCCTCCTTTCCCCGGTGAAGATTTTATTATGAACGCTCCGGCCGGTCTTACTTTCCCGGTAGACCTTTCGGGTATGCCTATCGTGATCTCTATCGAGCCCGATCCCGACAACAGTCCAGCACCCTTTGCTTTAAAGCCATTGTTTGCTACGGCTCCTGCTAATGCCGCTACCCACTCTACTCATGACTTAAATAACCAGGTAAGCTCTAACTTTCCAGCCGGTACGGTAAGCCGCTAAAAGAAAAATTTAGGTTAAGGTTGAAGTTTGGTTTGTGCTAGTGAAGCCGCTGCGAAAGCAGCGGCTTATTCATTTAAAGGAATCTTTAGGCAGTAATCAAATAAAAAATGCTTTTTTACCCATACTGTATATCAAAGATGTTATCCGTAGAGGCTGGTAACTATACCAAGTAGAATAATAAACAGTAAGCCCAATGAAATGCTTAGTAAACTGTAGTCTCTCTTCAACATTTTCAATCAATCTTTAATTATTTTTTGAGTGATCACCTTCTCATCAGTAGTTAAGGTCATGATATAATTACCTTTCGGTAAGTGCAAAGCGGTCAGATCCAATTCTAAAAGTTGTTTCCCGTCAGTTTGATCATCAAATGCAAGGGAGTATAGCTCTCTGCCAGTCAAATCCACGATTTTGAACTCCATCAATCTTACACTACTGCGGTTAAATGTTATGATTATATGTTGTGTGAAGGGATTGGGATAAACTTCAAAGCCAGATAGAGATACACGTTCTTCATCAGTACTGATATCAGGCCGGGTATATTTTGAAACACCATCAGGGGTAGCAAACCAGAAATTTCCCTGGCTGTCTTCTATCATATCGTCTACAGAATTAGAGATCAAACCATCGGCTGTAGTGAAACTCTTCCAGTTGGTGCCATCAAAAACGCTCACCCCTCCGCCATAGGTAGCAAACCACATCTGGCCCTTAGTATCCTGGGTAATAGCAAAAACGCTGTTGTTGGCCAGACCGTTAGCGGTATTGTAATTAGTCCAGTTAGTGCCGTCAAACTTGCTGACCCCGCCAAAGGTTCCTACCCATATGTTCCCTGAGTGATCTTCGTACAGGGATATTACATTATCATCAATTAAACCATCAGCAGTGGTGTAATTGGCCCAGTTGGTACCATCGTATCTGGTAACCCCTCCCGGTTCGCCAAACCAGGGGTCGCTTTGGCAACCAAACCAGAGGTTATTATTCCGGTCTGCCAGCACGGCATTAACTATGTCACCTCCAAGCCCATAAGTAGCACGGTTAAAATTCTGCCATTGGGTGCCGTCATACCTGTCCACACCACGGCCCCAGTTACTCGCCCATATATTGCCTTGCTGGTCTTCCACTATGTCTAAAACATCCATTCCGCTAAGTCCGTTGGCCATAGTGTAATTAGTCCAGTTGGTACCATCAAAAACGTAGATACCTTCATTATCCACACTTAGCCAGATATCTCCTGAACTGACTTGTGTAATGGCCTCTACAAAACTCCCCGGACGTTGAGTTTGCCAATTGGAGCCGTCAAATACACTAGCTCCATCTAAGGTGCCAAACCATATGTTGCCGGAATGGTCTTCAAATATTTCCCGGACATCATTACTGGCCAGGCCGTCAGCCTGGGTATAATTAACCCAAATACCCTGGCTGTAGGTAGTATTTACAGCTAAACAAATGTTGATAAACAGGGCAGTGCCATAGGCTGATTGTTTGTTGAGTAAATTTCTTGTCATGTTTTACTGTTTTATGATTTTTCTACTGATTTTTTGCCGGGGTCCCATAAGTTCCAGAACATATGTTCCCGGGGCCAACTCTTTTAGCCCTTCGGCTATGCTTAGAGTATGATGCCCCGGTACCATATGCCTTCTGAGGAGAAGATTACTTTTATAGCCGGTTATATTCCTCAGGGTGATACATATTTCACCTGCCCTGTGCAGGCTATATTTAAAGTTTAGCTTATCCCTGAAGAGGACCGGATATACCTCAAAAGATACTTCTGTTAACACACTTTCTTTGAACCCAATAGTATGGTCTTCGTATTTCACAATACTACCTCCCCCACCAACGGTGTAACCTGTACCCTCACTGGGGAATACCACCTGTTCCAGGAAGCTGCCGCCTGTAAAGGGGTCATTTGTCCAACTGGCCCCGCCATTGGTACTGTAATAGATCGATCCGCTGGAGGTAACAAAATAGCCGTCATCGGAATTGACAAAGCAGATGGAATTGATACGGCTGGAAAAACCGGTATTGTCTAGCGCAGACCAGCTTTCCCCCTTATCGGTAGTCTTGAGGATCACTCCTCCGTCACAGGCAGCATACCCAATATTTCTGGTGACGAAGGAAAAGGAATTTACTCTTTGGTTAAAACTGTGAACCGTATCCCATATTACGCCACCATTATGGGTTTTGAGAATGATCCCCTTTCCTCCGTTAAAGCCGGTACCACCGGCCACCAGACCTGAATCACGATTAAAAAAATGAACTGCCCAAAACTCTTCATTGGTATATCCGGGCGGACTTATATCTATCCATTGTGGCAGACCGGAGCCTGTTTTTTTGATAACCTTCCCACCTCCACCAATGGCAAATACATCCCCGGCAGGAAGAGCAAAAACTTCGTATAGTTCATTGGATACAGGAGAGGTTTCCTGTACCCAGGTATCACCTCCGTCACTGGTGTAAAGAATTTTACTGGTAACGGGGTTAAACCAGTAGCCGCCTACGGCATAGCCTTCATTATCATTAAAAAAATGAATAGCCAATAGATGATCGTTTACCCCGGAATTCAAAGCATTCCAATTATTTCCTCCATCTTTGGTTTTAAACAGTTGGCCGTTTTCTCCAACTACAAAGCCAGTATCATTATTGATAAAATGTACTCCCCACAAACTGCTGGTAGCGGGATTGTTGAGGTCTTGCCAAAGAGACTGCGCCCTGGCGTATGGGGTAAGGATGAGCAGGAGAAAAAGAATACCGCAGAGAATAAAAAAGGATTTTTTTGCCATGTTGAAATAAGGTTAGATTGTTTTGAATCTGCCTGCAAAATGGCAAAACCCTGATTATCAAAATTGTAAAATTGGGGTATTACTTAGTGTAGTTCCAATAGGTGTCGTAATTCCCTATCCTGGTAAGGCTGTTAAAGAACAGTTTGGGGTTGGTTCCTGTGAGGTTGGCAATATTGCGGATGAAATGAGATTGGTCGTAAAAGTGATTGTCATAGGCAAGTTGAGTGAGCCTTACTCTTTGGGGGCTATTTAGATACTGATTTAACGCACTCCTGAATTTTACGACTCTTTTAAATTCTTTTACCGAACAACAGAGGTGTTTCTTAAAAAGGTGATAAAGAGTTTTGCGGTCTATCTGAAGTAAGTTGGCAATGTTTTCAGTAGTATAATCATTGTCCAAATCGAAAATGTACTCAACGGCTCTTTTTATTCGATCTTCTTTAAAAGAATGGTATTTGGATAGAAAGAAGTTATCCAGCAATTCGACCTTGGTTTCCAAATGGCAAGTATGAAAAACCTCTGAACACAGCTCCAGGAAGGAGGGCCCGTAGTGATCGAAATGACTGAGAAGGTGTCCGGATATATCTGATAAATACCCTTCGATAAAATGATTGATACCCAAAGCTTCAAATGCGATCCCTATCTTTTCGTATTTACCAATGGCTTTTGATTTGAATCTTTTGTTGTAGATCCTGGCAAAATAGGTGTTTATCACGTCTTTATTGGCCGGGTAGTTTACGGAACTGTGCTTATTCCATTTTCTGACGGAGTCTTTGTAAACAGAAATAGCAGTTTTATAATGAGGATAGAAAAAGTATTGACTTTTAAAAGAATCGCTGTCAGAACCGCAGAAGTAATAGTAAGATATATGTTGTTTTAGCAATGGATTGGCCGGCCTGGCAAACTGATATTTTTCTATACGTGCTTTCCCGCTCATAATGAGATTATAAATCCTATTGATGTCTATTAATTACGTCAATAGGCAGTATTAAGGGACTGATGGTGAATGCATCCCATACATTTATTAAATCTCGTTTTGTTGGTCAGTTTAGGAAGGGGGTTTTCAAATATAACAAAGCTAAAATGGGCAAAAATTGTATAATTGGGGTATAGCCGGATGTTTAGATAGTGGAATATTTATTCTTGATCGTACAAAAAACCCTACGGGCTTTGATATTGGCGCGGAGGGTTTTGATCTTAATCTGTGAGAGAACAATTAAGCAGGCATGGGCTCAGGAGTGAAAAAGAAGCGTTCTGTAACAATTTTACCGTCTTTTACTTCGTAAACGCAAACTTCTTCCATAGAGATGCGGCCCTGCCCTTTCATGGTTACATCCATTTTCATAGTACAGGCAAAGAAATCATTGGCTACTATGGGATCAGATATTTCTGAACCGTGAAATTCTTCGACCATTTCACCAAATTGCTTCGATTTTTCCCGTAGCGCATCCAGTCCTTTAACTTCGGCATTGGGAACACCTTCTGGCTCTATAGCCATGGCATCTTCGTGAAAAAGCTCATCATAAGCCTGGGAGTTTTGTCCCTGGCGACAAAGTTCTACCAGGCGGTTGGCTACATCTTGTACTGTCATATTTTTAAAATTTTGGGTTTTGAGAAGATGAAAATAAGTAATTAAATTCCAGCAATGGTTAAGAGGAAGTTATTCCACTATGAAAATGCAGGCCCATTTATTTTCCGCTACAATACTCTTTAGTAGTATAGGCCTTGTGTACTACAATATTTGCATTGGTTTTGATCACAAATTCGCTCATGCCAACGTGGGTAATATTGTGGGGATTCCAGTCGTAACTATAGCCCAGTTGGGTCCAGGGATAGCCCACATAAGGGCTATCGACAACTGCATACTGCCCGGCCCGGAGGTCGTTGAACCATTGGCGATACCAGGGGTCAGTGTCATCTGACAGGCAAAGATCACAGGCCTTATCGGTTATTTCATTATCCGGGCAGGGACGGAAAAGATCCTGCGGGCGTACCCAAAATTCTACCATATACTGTTGCTCTCCGTTAGGAGTTAAGCCTATTAACTGTTTCAAACGCATATTTAACGGGGTAGTTTCATCAGTATAGGCAGAACAGAAATTTTTAACCTGAGGTACAGCAGTAACCCAAATATTTCTTTTACCGGTATTGTAAAAACCGTTTTTACCATTGCTATACCACGAAGCTTCCTTTTTCCAGCTTACTACCAACACGTAATAGTCCCCGTCTATAGCTTTCCAGGTCAGCTCTTTGTTGTCTGGGGAAATGGGAATGAGACCGTTGTAGATTTCCCCGGGTGTAGGGTTTTTCGCATCGCTTACGGCAGCTTCATAAATACTATCGTATTGAGCATAATAAGAAAAAGGAATAGAAAAATAAAGAATAAGGCCGAACAGCCAATTCAGTTTGGGTGATTTCATAAGGTTTGGTTTAGATTAAAACAGCAAGTTACAGAATTACAATCGCAAAATTTACCCTACACAAAAGGCTGGTTTATCAGTTAACCGGTAATTAAGAAAGTAGAGTGTCCTATCGGAAGTAATATGGACGTAATACATGTGATGTCAATAACACTAAAATAGGTTCTCCTATGAAAAAATTAACTATCCTTTTTAGTTTCATATTAGCCTTTTCGTTGCAGGCACAATACACCACTGTAGATGTGCAGGTTTATTCGCAAGGTATGCCAGCCGCAAATCAAAATGTTGATGCCACTGTAATTTACAGGGACAGTGCAGGAGGGGGGGCTGTTATCGGTACCTACACCTTAAGTGGAATTACTGATGCCAGCGGCCGCTTTACAGATACTGTACCACTGCCCAATAATCCTGCTGGAGGTGCTATTGATGCGGTTTTACAGGCTGATGTTATCGATTGTAACGGCCAATCCTATACTGGTGCTACACAAATTGCCATTACCCCTAATATAACTTTTCCGGTTATATCAACCGTTGTTACTATACCCTGCCCGGTCGTAAGCACTCCGCCTTTTTGTAATGCCAGCTATATTATAGATACAGCCAACTCCGGTTTGGGTACGGTATATATCTGGAATACATCTACTCCCTTGCCCAGTGCAGCCCAC
>JANQHO010000129.1 GCA_028277105.1 Owenweeksia sp.
AATTTGACAATTATCAACAGGCCGATGGTGCCAAGAGCAGCAACATGAACGGTAGTTATTCCGGTGACCTGTGGATTAAGATCGTAGAATAAGACAGAGCACAACAGCTTAATACAAAAGCCCTGCGTAAAGCGCAGGGCTTTTTTTATGACATTCCTTTTAAAATATTTTTAGCCTGGATCAGATGACGTTCCGTATGAGAAACCACTATATCAAAGGCATCGTATACCCTGAATTTGAGTAAGGGTGACAAACTTTGGATCTTGAGAGCAGAGAGTTTTTTCCCTTTGGCACCTTCCAGGAGTTGATCTATTTGTTCGAGGCTATCTATGAGATCCTGAAAGACGATGTGATCCACCAGTTGAAAACCCTTTTTCTGCCTTTTTAGCGGGTCAATAGAATTAAAAGTTTTCATTTTGAACCCAAGTGATTGTCCTTTGGGCTTAAGACCATTGGTAAACCATTTTGCAAACCAACCTCTGTTGAGTTTATCCGAGGCTGTGTTAGCCTGTTCAATTTTTTCGCGGAGTTGTTTAAGGTAAAAATCGTTGGTAAGATTAATGTGCTCAAAAACTTCAATTATATTCCACGATCTGGGTTGAGGCCTGTACCTCAACTGTTCTGTTTCCAGGTAATAAAATGCATCTTGTATGTCGAGCTTTACAGCAGTTATCCTTTTTTGCAGGCTTTCCAAATAATCAGTAGTTTCTTCCATCAGGTACAAATTTAGTGGCACTTGGCTTAGTAACAGATATAGCCATATAATTTTTCAAGTGTGGAATTTGTCTGCTTTCTTTGTCTGACAATTCTCAATAACGATATGAATCCACTTTTAAGCCCCTATAAAACAGTTTTTGAAACGGTACCTTTTAATGAGATAAAAAATGAGCATTTTCTCCCCGCCATAGAAGAAGCTATCAAGCAGGGGAGAGAAGAGGTAGCGACCATAGTAGAGAATACAGCAGTACCCGGTTTTGAAAATACCATAGAAAAACTGGAGCGATCGGGAGAGCTAGTCAGTAAAATAGCCGAAGTGTTCTTTAACCTGAATTCAGCTGAGACTAATGATGAGATCCAGCAGATAGCCCGTGAATTTTCGCCCAAACTTACCGAATACGGCAATGATATAATGCTCAATGAGAAACTCTTCGCCAGGATCAGGGCGGTTTATGAACAAGCAAACAGTGATCTGAACGAAGAGCAAAAAATGTTGCTGGATAAAACCTACCGGGCCTTTACTCGCAATGGAGCTAATCTGAATGAGGACGATAAGCAGAAGCTGCGGGAAATAGATAATGAACTGGCCGGACTTTCGCTTCGCTTTGGCGAGAATGTTTTAACTGAAACCAACGATTTTGAGTTGGTACTGGAAAAAGAAGATCTGGGCGGTCTTCCGGAGGATATTACAGTAGCTGCAGCCGAATTAGCCGAGGAGAAGGGCCAGGCAGGTAAATATATTTTTACCCAGCATTACCCCAGCTATGTTCCTTTTATTACCTATTCCGATAAGCGTGAATTAAGGGAAAAGATGGTAAAGGCTTTTGGTAGCCGGGCTTTTAAGGACAATGAGAGAAATAATGAAGAGCTGGTAAAAAGAATAGCTTTGCTGCGACAACAAAAAGCCGAGCTGTTAGGCTTTGAGAATCATGCAGATTATATGTTACAGGAGAGGATGGCCGAAACCCCGGTTAAGGTAAAAACCTTTCTTGAAGAGTTACGGCAAGTAGCCCAACCAGCCGCAGAAAAAGAGGTGGGAGAACTAAAGGAATTTGCCCGTGAAAAAGACGGGATAGAAGATCTTCAAAAATGGGACTTTGCCTATTACAGTGAAAAAATGAAGCAAGAGAAGTTTCAGATCGATGATGAGATATTGAAGCCTTACTTCAGGCTGGAAGATGTGATCGAAGGAGCTTTCAAAGTAGCCGTTAAACTGTACGGCATCAGCTTTGAAGAGCGGGATGATATTCAGAAGTACCACCCCGATGTAGTTACCTACGAAGTGAAAGACGAAAAGGGCGATCACCTGGCCGTTTTCTATGCCGATTTTTATCCCCGTAAAGGCAAGCGCAACGGAGCCTGGATGACGAGCTACCGCAGTCAGAAAAGGATAAATGGAGAAAATAGAAGGCCTCATATTAGCATTGTCTGCAATTTTACCAAGCCAACTAAAAACAAACCTTCACTGCTTACTTTCAGGGAAGTACTAACTCTTTTTCACGAATTTGGCCACAGCCTGCACGGAATTCTGGCCAACGGAACTTACGCCAGCCTGAGCGGCACCAGTGTGTACTGGGATTTTGTGGAGCTTCCGTCTCAGATCATGGAAAACTGGTGCTACGAAAAAGAGTGCCTCGATCTGTTTGCCCGTCATTTTGAGAACGGAGAACTGATCCCGGCTGAGCTGGTGGAAAGATTGAAGAAAAGCGCCACTTTTATGGAAGGCTATGCCACTTTAAGGCAGGTGGGTCTGGCCAAGCTCGATATGGCCTGGCATGCTGCAGATCCGGCCGGAGTGGGCAGGGTAGGGGACTACGAGGAAACCGTATTGAAAGAAACTGAGGTTCTACCCTGGATAAGCAGTAGCAATACCTCTTGCAGTTTTTCCCATATTTTCCAGGGCGGTTATTCAGCTGGCTATTACAGTTATAAATGGGCCGAAGTACTGGATGCCGATGCTTTTGAGTATTTCAAGGAGAAGGGTATTTTCAATGCCGGGGTGGCCGGTAAATTCAAAAAACTGCTCTCTGCCGGAGGAACCCGCCATCCTATGGAACTATACAGAGAATTTAGGGGCAGTGAACCGGATACAAAAGCCCTTTTGCGCAGGGCGGGCCTGGTGTAGCTTTTTAAGAGAGCTAATAATGTTCACGGTTTACATCCACAAAAACACTATCTGTTTTTCCATATACATCATACTTTATAAATAGTCCTTCTTTGTAGTAAATTCCGTTGCTGTTTCTTCCCATATAAACAACAGGGGAGGAATATCCTTCTTTCAGGACAAAACACCTTTCCGGTTTTCCCCTTACTATTTCCACGCAGTAACCTTTGTCTAACATACATGAATCGACAAAACCTGTTGTAGAGCGTTCAACCCACCTGATATTTACGGAATCTTTGAGATAGATCTGGGTTAAGAATCCTTTTTCATTAAAACGTTTTAGCTTGAAATACGGCTGCAAAAGAACATTTTTAGGCCTTTTAAGCCACATAACATCTGATAGATAGTAAGGGACCATATGAAAAATACTATCAATATAAATACTGTCATTCAGCGGAACTCTATGAAAGTTAAGCAACTCGTTGTTGTATCGTTTTAAGCTTTCCCAACGGGTTTGCCCGTTCTTTCGGGAAAACAATATTTCCTGGTATGATCCAAAAGTGGTGTAGAGCTTCCACAAACCATTGACCTTCCCGTTTCTTATTGATCCACTAACCGTTAAATTTCCGTCTCCATCGTATTCACATACCGTTCCGGTAAAATTTTCACCATCTTTTTTAAATATGTATTCGTCCAGGTAAGAGGGAACTTCCAGGTGTTCTAATTTCCACGTTCTGTTAGGATTATAGATGCTGAGTTTGTCAAAACTGAGGCATATAGCCTTATCCTGTTGGGAAATTGACCTGGTTTCAGGACCGCTTTTGAAGCAGAAACACATTGACATTGCAGAGGTCGCAGCGACTAAAAGAGGAAGCATATTCTTCATTAGTAGAACTGTTTGAAAAATAAATATAGAAATAAGAAGGTCGTATAGAACGCTTTAAAAAGCTATGGCTCATCATCAAACAACCGCAATTGCTCATTGACAGGCGGTTTGGAAAACCCCTTAACAGTCCGGCCGCCATATTGCCAGGACTCTTTTCGCTCTTTTTCCAGCAATTCCTCTAAATTGGAATCAGGTGTAAAATCTTTTTCGGCCTTTTGGGCGAGGGAAGTGAGTTTAGCGATGGCTTTTTGTTTATCAGTTAATCCTATTTTGGCCCGGTCTACTGCTTTTCTCAAAGTGCTGATGGTTTCGTCATAAACTTTAGTTGGCACAGGAAAAGGGATACCGCCCTTAGCACCGTGAGCAAAAGAAAATCTCGCAGGGTCGGTAAATCTCGAAGGAGTTCCGTATATCACCTCACTCACCAGGGCCAATGACTGCAGGGTTCTCGGCCCCAGCCCTTTCAACAACAGCAGTTCTTCAAAATTGCCAGCCTGGTTTTCTTGTGCCAGCCACAAAATACTACCTAGCCTTTTGAGGTCTACATCGGCCGCTTTTACGCCTTTATACTTCGGCAATAACATTTGGCGGATTTCTTTTAAGATCTTGTCGGGTTGTTCCTGTACGATCTTCATTATACCTTCCCGACTGGTGTTAGCCTTTTTATCCACCAGGTTCAAAATGCTACCCTGATTTTCCCCGCAAATAGCGGTATGAGGTTCTTCTACAAAAGATTGAATGTTCCCCGAATGCCAATGGTACCGCCTGGCGCTCTTGTCCTCGCCTTTCATACCCTGTTGAACAATGCTCCAATCGCCTTCATCGCTTACTATAAAACTGTGGATGTACAACTGAAAGCCATCCTGAACAGCGGTATTATCTACTTTGGCGCTCAACTTACTGGATTGCGACAGGTAATTGGCATCTATACCGGTTTTTTCACCTATCAGCAATAGTTCATGAGGTGTTTGTAAAGATTGTTTCCCTTTACCTCCGCATACGTAAATGCCTAATTCTTTGGAGTTTGGATTGACCGACTTCTTCAGGGCTCTTAAAACAGCCGTTGTGGCACCAGATGAATTCCAATCCATACCAATGACCGCTCCAAAGCTTTGAAACCAAAGAGGATCGGACAGCTTGCTCAAAAAAGTTCGCTTGCCCTGTTCTATCAGGATAGCTTCTACCATGGCCAGGCTCAATTTGGTCATCCGCTCAAAGAGCCAACCAGGGATATAACCGCCCATTAAAGGGAGATCTGCCGAACCCGAATGTTTCATATCATTCCTCACTTTTTCTTTCCGTCTAACAAATATTCGGGGAAAATGATCTTCTGTCTTTTACTGGATTTTTTTAATAATTTCTATTTCCTCAGTTGTCAATTTTCTGTGAAATTCCCAGCCCCATTTTCCATATCTTTCCAGGTAGCCGAATTCTCCTTTAAAAGTATAGCGGTAGGTTCCCATCGGTTTAAAGTTGTCCTTAACAAAGGAATCAAATCTCTTTTGTTCCAATTCTTCTTCAGTCAATTGACGGTTGATAACTTTAACACTCACCGGCTTGCCCTCAAAGGCTTGCCCTTTCACATGAAAAACCGGTGAGTTAATAAGGACCTCACCGGGCTTTATCGGTCTGAGCCTGTAGACCCATTTATTACTGTATTCTATATTTCCGTTCTTAAATGATGTCGAATTGCTGATAACAGGTGTGTTGGCTATTGTAAAATATTCAGAGTCAGTAAACTCAATAGAATCTACCCTGGCATTAATTTCAAAGGTGATCTCGATGGTTTCATCGATCCAATATTCGTTTTTATCCGTGGCAATAGAAATATTTTGCCCCAGGCTGGTAAAAACAGAGTAACAAAAGAAGAAATATAGGGCTAACAGCTTGAAAAGCTGTTTAAGAGTTTCTTTAAGGGTCATATTTTAACTTGTTTTGTTTTTGGATCTAACAAATAAGGCGGCCAACAATGACGTAACAATTCCCGGTATCAAGGCCCAAATGAAAGTCTGTAGAGCAAAATTCTTATAGTTATAGTAGGCTTGTGCATCTTCTAAAGAATCGTAGCCGGATTCAACCGAGAATTTAATGACGTTTTCAAAATAATCCGGAGATATTATTTTCCAAATAACCCAATATGTTATTGGTGAAAACACGGTTACAATAAGAGTAATAACTAGCCCTGAAATAAACCCTTGCTTGAAATTCATCTGGCCGTTATAATATTTCGTTTTCTTTTCTTTTAATGCCAGGACATACAACCCGATGGCAGGTATAACAAAGATCATTGAAAAGTACATGTGTTCACCTATATACTCATCATGGAATCCAAGTAATCTTTCTGTTATATTCCACAATAATAGCATGCCGATGAATACAAAAGCCCACTTGATCTCAATTTTGTACTTGTACATCATTTTTTAAGGTTTAATGTCAATAAAATTAATTACTACTTGAAACGGTTTTTCTCTTATTTCTCTGAAAGCGCTTTTACTTTATCCAATGCTTTTGGAAATATCGTCTTCATAAAATCCAGGTGATCATCAAGAACGTCAATCTCAACAGTAAGCATATTACTGTCAGTGCCTTTTGTTAGCTTGTAAATTTCCATAGCTCCTGACCATTTTAGGGTTTCATCGTCTACTGGTTGTTCCTTGCCATTAAGCACATTTCCAATATGTTTAAATGCCATGATTTCATTTGGAATGTGTTTTTCGATAATACCGTACATACCATTCTGGTCAGGGGAAAGAAACAATACTTTGCTGCCCTCTTTCCAATCTTCGGTAACGGCATAGGAACCTTCAAAGAATACACTTGTCCAGTCGCGATAGGAGTTATTATCCCAAAGGGCCTTCCAAACCTTGATTTTATCCGCTTTAATGTCAATTTTAAATTGTAATCTGTTCATAATTATAATTTGTTATCTGTTTTTTATGCTTATCCCCTTAAGGCTTTACCGTTTTCGAGATATTCCTTTAAAGATTCATGGATTAAGAACTTCCACCCACCCACGAAATTATCTCTCGCAAAATCTGGGTTTCCAGCTGGCAATGTTTCAAGTCCTTCATGAATGAGTTTTAACTTGGTTTTTTCACCAAGAGGGTATAACTCGAATGTAACGAAGGAAAGTCCTGGATGTCCTTCATATTTCCACGAGTACTTGAGCTTTTTGAAAGGTACTATCTCTAAGATTTCGCATAAGTGTATATAACATCTACCTTCTCGACCACCTTCAAAATGAAACTTACAACCCACTTCCAATCTGAAGTCAGAAATATCGAAATACCATTTCTTCATTAGCTCTTTTTCTGTTAGGGTACGCCAAACAAGTTCTACAGGGGCATTGAATTCTTGTTCAATGATTAAAGGTTTGTCTTCCATTTACAATTCTTCATTTAGGTTATTGTTGGGCTTTGCTTGTAACTCGTCTAATAGATTATCCAATTGTTTGAATTTACCTGTCCACATCTTTTTGAAAGGTTCTAACCAATCTGCTACCTCGGTTAATTTTTGTGCTTCCAGATTACAGTATCGTTCTCGTCCTTCTTTTTTAATAGTGATGACACCACATTCTTGCAGATACTTAATATGCAGTGATACGGCTTGTCTGGTCATTTCAAACTTATCTGCCAAGGCATTGACATTCTGTGCTTCATTTGACAAGGCCATTAATATACTCCTTCTGGTAGGGTCTGCGATGGCATTGAATACATCTCTTTTCATAGTCACTTAAGATAATATGCAAGTAATTGCTTGCAAATATATATGCAAGCCTTTACTTGCACAAGTTTATTTGATAAAATGCTTTTATTTCAAAAACTGATTAGCTTCTCTAACAAGAGAATTTGGATAGTTTGTGAAGGATTTACGTTGGTCCAATTACAAAATGAAATAATGAGGCAGGAAAATTTGCTTTTTAGTACTGTTGACGATTTTATCCTGCACAAGAAGTAAAACTCCATTCCTCTTTTCAAATCAACAACAACTCTTCACGGTGGTCTTCGGCCATAAGCTGTCAACTATAAACTAACAATCCTACCTTTACCCCGTGGTACGTCCCAAAAAACATCTCGGACAGCATTTTTTAAAAGAGCCTGCCATTGCTAAGCGTATAGCCGGTAGCCTGACCGGAAAAGGCTACGATATCATTCTTGAGATCGGGCCGGGAACAGGAGTACTGACAAGGTTTTTACTGGAAAGAAAGGAGCAACTCAAAGTGATCGAGATCGATGAGGAGTCGGTGGACTATCTCAAAGAGCATTTCCGGGAGCTGGGTAATAAGAACATTATCGAGGATGATT
>JANQHO010000167.1 GCA_028277105.1 Owenweeksia sp.
ATACACAAATCCATACCAGCGAACAAAAGGAAGACACTACACCCGCTAAAAAGCCTAATAAGCTCAATAGCCTTCCAATCCTTTCAACTGCCGAGCAATATGGCATCAGCCAAAAGAAGCAACTGATTGAAGAATACCTTTCCAACATTCGCAAGTGGAAGCAATTTAATGGCAACATATTGGTAGCCTATAAAGGGCATGTAGTATTTCAGGAAGCCCTAGGAAGTGCTAATCCTATTCAAAAAGATACCCTTGATAAAGAGGCTCCTTTCCAGTTGGCTTCGGTAACCAAACAATTTACCGCTCTGGCCATTATGATGCTGCAGGAACAAGGCAAACTAGCCTACGATGATACGGTAACTCAATACATTCCGGGATTACCCTATAAAGAAATAACCATACGAAACCTGTTAAACCACACAGCCGGCCTTCCGGATTATATGTGGCTGGTAGAACATAAATGGAAGCAGAAAAGAGCTCCTTATAATCATGAAATTATCTGGCTGCTGAAAAAACATCAATTGCCTTATAATTTCCCGCCCGGTAAACGGTTCGATTATTCCAATACCGGATATATGTTGCTGGCTTCTATCATCGAAAAAGTGAGCGGACAGACCTATGCGGATTTTTGTAAGAAGCACATCTTTGCTCCATTGGGAATGGAACATACTTTTGTGTATAGTGCTGCTAAAACTCCTGAACTTCCGAAAGGTGCGGTACGGGGGTTTGAAAAGGCACGTTCCAACAGGCTGCGCAGCATACCGGTCACCACACTGGACGGATCGGTAGGCGACAAAGGCATCTATTCTACAGCGTCTGATCTTTTAAAATGGGACAGGGCTTTATATAACAACTTTCTGGTTAAGGAAAATACATTAAAAGAGGCCTTCAAACCCGGTTCGGCTAAACGGCAGAAAGAAATTCCTTATGGTTTCGGGTTTAGGCTAAAGGAGCAATATGGCGATCAGGTAGTTTACCACAATGGCCGCTGGAATGGTTTCAGAACTTCCCTCATCCGCAATATTGATGATCAGATCACTATCATTATTTTGAACAATACCAACAGCGATGCCAAGAACTGGATTGCTTATAAGCTGGAAAAAATAATGTACCGTGATGAAAATTACACCGAAGAAGATTTGGCTGCTTTTGCCCAGCATCATTCCGTGAGAGTTATGAACGAAATGAATTAAGCCCTTATTCTGTCGGTTCCGGCTGAAGCATTTTAAGATCGTCCAGTGTTATGTCACCTTCTGCTTTATTTAGTTGAAAGGTAGTTTTATCGAGTAACACTTTTACGCAATAGTATTGGGAAAACCTTTCACGAACCGTCCGCTGGATAGCCGGTTCCGTTATACCTGAATAGATAGATGCCAGTTTTTTCAACCCGCGAATAATATCCGGCTTATATTCCTGGTAGTATTCTTTTTCAAACTGTCTGTCCGCCTCTGTTTCCACATACGGCGCATATATCATAATCTCATCAAAAGAGGCACTTACATCATCTAGGCTGCTTAATTTTTTCAGGTTTGTTCTAATGGTATTGGCCAATGCCGTTTCTCCTGCACCTTCAGCATAATCGAGCGCTTCGTAAAACTCTCCGTTCTGCACTGCCAGGTAGGCCCTGGCTGCATCTGCTTTTTTAAAGTCTTCCAGCCTTTCGTAAAGCTCTACCGCCGTTTGATAATTGCCACCCTGCATACTTTTCGCTGCCAGCTTCCTGATGCTTTCTTCATCGCCAGTTGACAACATAAACTCGCTTACCCTGGCATAAATCAGGTTAGCAGAATCCACATCGCCCTGTTGTCTTATAAAATCGGCAAACTTTGTAAGGCCATCTACTATTAAACCCTCATTATAGCTTTCATAGGCTTCCTGGTATTTCTTCGCCTTAAAAAACAAATCACCTGCCTTTTTGTAGCCTTCTTCGGTTTCCATGCTGCGGTACGCTGCTGCTGCTTGTCCATAGTATTCAGGCCCCTTTGACTCCAGATCTTTGGCAATTTTGGTCAACCCTTCCTGGTCCTTTGCCTTGGCATAGTATGCTACTGCTATCGAAAAAGAATCCCCGCCTTTCTGATAACAGGCATCTGCTATTTTTGAATATCCTTCCGCTTCGGCCTTTGCTTTGTCGTAAAACTTCATGGCCTTTTCATACTGACTGAGTTCCGTAAATCCTTTTGATTGGGTGCCCTTTTCAATATAGATATCACCGATTCGCTTATAGCGGTCGGCCGGGTTGTCGCTTTGTTTGATGTATTTTGTAGAAGCCTGGTAAGCGCCTTTGTCAATCATGGCATCAGCCACTTTACCGTAAGCCTCTTCCCTTGTTGATCCGCCCGCAATATAATATTGAATGGCCTTCTTGTAATATTCGTCGTGTTCGGCAAAAATGGCATTATTGCCCTTTTCCATATACTCTTCGGCTTTTTTTACGTTCTTATCCTGCGCAGATAATGGAACGGAAAAGAAAAGAAGGGCCAGGCAAAGGGCAGTACTAAGTGTTCCGGTGGTGATCTTCATGTTGCAATAAAATTACTAAAACGATCAATTTCTTTCTGTATACACTGTTTTCGGTATTATGTATGCGCTATTTTTCAATAGAACTCTAAAAAATAACGAGCTACAGCAATTTATGGTACCTATCAGCTTTCTTATACTGGTTATTCAATTCAGTTGCGGACTGAGCACCCAACAGGAAATTACCAACTACAAACAGGTTAAGGATATAGAACCGCCAACCGGTTTCCAAAGAATTTCGGCAGACCCTAACAGCTTTGCCGCCTATCTACAGCAACTGCCCATTAAACAGGGCGATGGTAAGGTGTACTTGTACGACGGACAGCTAAAAGGTAATCAGTCGGCACAGTTTGCTATTTTAGATATTGATGTAGGTACCCGCGACCTGCAGCAATGTGCTGATGCTGCCATGAGATTAAGGGGCGAATATTTGTTTCATGAAAAGCAATATGACGATATCCACTTCAATTTTTTGGGAGACGGCCTTCCCCGATATTTTAAAGCTTATGCAAATGGCGATTACTCTTATCAGAAATTCAGAAAGTACATGGACTATATATTCGCTTATGCTAACACCAGGTCACTACACGCCGAAATGATACCGGTAGCCGTGGAAGATATGCAAATTGGTGATGTATTTATCCAAACGGGAAACCCCTACGGACACGCTGTTACCGTTATTGATATAGCTGAAAATCTCAATTCCGGTGAAAGGGTATTCATGCTGTGCCAAAGCTACATGCCAGCGCAGGATATCCACATACTGAAAAACCCGAATGACCGCGCAAAAAGCCCCTGGTATTCAGCAAGTTTTCTGAACATACTCACTACCCCTGAATGGGATTTCGGCCTTACGGACCTGCGGCGTTATCGTTGATAGTGCTCCCGAACCAATGGTATCAGTATATCTAAGTTGTCCGCCTGAATATAATCGGCCCCGGCAGCTATGGCCTTTTTCATGCTCTTTTTGTTATCGTACTTTTTCAGGCAATTCACCCAGGCTTTCATGTTACTGTTGTGGATTTCATCAATCAATGCCTTTGAAGTCTCATCGCCTTCCAGGTTGACAACAGGTGGATTCAGGGCCTCCTTCAAGGCTGCGATTCTGTGGTTTACTTTTTTGGGTGAAGGGCGAATCAATAGTTTATCCGTTACCAGCAGCAACCCTTTTAAATGATCCCAGTTGCTGCTCCACGTCGTAACCTGCGCTTCTTCCAAAAAGCCATGCTTTTCCAGCAGCTCCACTAACGGCTTTACATCACCGCTTTTAAAATCGATATCCGGAATCAATTTCCCTTTAATAGCTATTAAGGCTTCTTCCAATGTAGGTACTTCTGTTCCTTTATAGTCCTCACCAAACCAGCTTCCGGCATCCAGTTGTTTAATTTCCTTCAAGGTTAAATCGCTTACTTTCCCGGTTCCGTTGGTGGTGCGATCTACGGTTTTGTCGTGCATAATAATTAACACCCCATCTTTGGTCTGGCGGATATCCATTTCTACAATATCCGCACCCATTTGGTGGGCTTTTTCAAAGGCGGCGATCGTATTTTCCGGGGCAAATTTCATGGCGCCGCGATGGGCCACAACTTTTATGGTGTGCTGGCCGAAAACTACAACTTGGATTACCAGCAACAGACTCAGCAGGCGCAATTTCATGGCCGAAAAATAGGAAAATGTTTGAATGGAATTGAAGAAGCAAGATAAAAGATAAGGTGTCTTGTCCAAAACTGGGGTTCAGTCAGAAATAAATAGTTAATGTCATTGGCATTATCACTGATACGATTACCAATTGGGAGTTGAATAGGAATAGACCTTCTAAAAGGCTCCTGGCAGGAATCACCTATTTTGTTGATCTTAAAAGTAGTGGGCCTTAATTTCTATGGAGACAACAAAAAAGCCCCACCATCTGGCAATGCCAAACAATGGGGCTTACACCCGCTTAATTAGATTTTTAG
>JANQHO010000097.1 GCA_028277105.1 Owenweeksia sp.
CATGGAGTCCATGGAATTTGCCGTTGGCTTAAGGCTCAGCCCTCCCGTATCGTAGACCACTCCCTTACCTACCAGAATCACGGGTTTTGAATTAACCGGGCGGGCAGGGGTGTATTCCATAATAGTAAAGGTGGGGGGATCCTGGCTTCCTCTGTTTACAGCCAAAAGGCCTCCCATCTTAAGTGTTTCGATCTTCTTTTTGTTGAGTATCTCTACTTTGAAACCATATTTTTCTCCTGCTTTGACTGCTTCCTTGGCCAATTGGATTGCACTGAGATGATTCAGAGGCTCATTGATAAGATCGCGGGCCTTGTAAACCCCATATACTACAGCATTGAGTTCTTTAATAGCACTGTTGTTTTCAGAGTCTATGCAAATTGTTTGCAGGCCGTTTTTACGCTCTGCTTTATCAGAAAAATATTTGAGAAATTGATAAGCTCCCAGAGCCATTCCCTCTGCATAATCAAACAAAAGCAGAAGGTCATTAGCCGAACTGATCAGAACCTCTTTGGGTTTGTGAATGCCTAGCTTAGAAATCGCCTGATTACCGGCTATCCTCATTTTTTCCTTGAGCTGATTTTCCTCAGTTCCATCAAAGCTGATTTTTTGAAGATATATAAACTCCGGATAGCGATTGATATCCAATAACTGATCGGTTGTTTCTTTAAGCCTTCCGTTGACATAAGCCAGTTCCGCTGTACTTAATTCCAAGCCTTTCAGCTGTTCCGTTTCGCTGAATAAAATAATACGGTGCTTGATTTTATCAGACTTTCTTACTGCACGGATTTTCATGGAGCTGATTTCTTACATTTGAAGGAGCAAAAGTACCATTATATTTCAGGCAACGAAGTTGAACAAACGGTCTCTTTAAACAAGTAAATTTATTGTGAGTTAAAACCGCACGTTTTTTGTGTTGTTTACGTTTATATGTTTGAATAACGCATGAAGAAATTTCTACTTTTTTTGATTCTTATTATCTCATTCGGCTTAAGGGCGACTCACAACCGGGCCGGAGAGATTACTTACAGGCTGATTAACGGTCTGACTTACGAAGTAACCATGACAACCTATACCAAGATAGGCGCAATAGGGGATAATAAGTGTGTTCTTGACATATCATGGGGAGATGGTTCTACGTCTACCGTAAGGAGATCTAATGGCCCTTCCATCGATTGCAGTGGCTTTAATGCAGGTGATGGTGTTCCAATAAGCCCTACCGTTCGTAAAAATATTTATATAGCCCGTCATACTTATGCTGCTCCGGGAGTTTACATTCTTTCCTTTGAAGACCCTAACAGGAACAGCGGTGTACGGAATATTCTCAATTCTGTGAACATCCCTTTTTACGTTGAAAGTGAATTGGTGATTTCCCCAGGTTTAGGACCTAATAGTTCTCCCTTACTGATAAACCCTCCTATTGATGACGGTTGTGTAAAAAGGCGCTTTGAGCACAATGCCGGGGCTTACGATCCTGACGGTGACAGTCTGGCCTATACCCTAGTACCCTGCCGGGGGGCTAATGGCGATATCATTCCCACTACTTATGACCCCAGTTTAGTTCAGGATGCCGTTAGGATTGATTCGGTTAAGGGCGATTTATACTGGGATGTGCCTCAGGTTATTGGGCAATACAATTTTGCCTTCCGGATTGAAGAATACCGCAAGAATAATCAGGGCGTTTGGGTAAGGATTGGCTATGTAACCCGCGATCTACAGGTAGACATAGTCGATTGTAACAATGACCCTCCCGTTATCGAACCTATTGGCCCTTTTTGTGTAGAGGCCGGTGAAGTATTGTCTTTTGAAGTCACAGCCTGGGATACCAATTCGGCTGATGTTTCTATCACCCTGACTGCTTCAGGCGGACCTTTCGAAATCAACAATCCTGCTGATCCTTTCTTTGTACAAGGACCAGTTGATACTGTAAGGGGAACCTTCCGTTGGCAGACAGCTTGTAATCACGTACAACAACAACCCCATTTTGTTACCTTCAGGGCAGAAGATTTCCGTTCTGCGAATGTTACTCCTCTCATAGATCTTTATACGGTTGAAATAACTGTGGTGGCACCTGCGCCCCAGAACCCGGCTGCTACAGCTAATCAAAACAGCATAAGCCTTAACTGGGATGAAAGTATTTGTAAAGAGGCTAATGGCTATAAGATATACCGCAGAGCGGGCCGGTACAATTTTATTCCGGATAGCTGTGAAACCGGTGTCCCAGCTTATACAGGTTATGAGCTTATTGGCACTACAGATGGTCTGACGGCTACTTCTTATATCGATTCCGCTGATCTGCTGAGGGGGGTGGAATACTGTTACATGGTTGTGGCCTGTTTTCCCGATGGAGCTGTCAGTTACGCCTCAGAAGAGTTTTGTGCGGCATTACCTCTCACTACCCCCCTTATTACAAATGTCGATGTAACTCAAACCAGTACGAGTACCGGCAGTATTGAAGTTAGATGGATACGCCCCCCGGTGCTTGATACGATTATCTTTCCCCCACCCTATTCCTACAAACTTTACAGAAGTGAAGGAATAGAGGGGTCTAATTTTATTGAGATAGGCACTTTCTCCGGGCTTAACGATACTTTTTTTGTAGATAACGGATTGAATACCGTTGACACCGGTTACCGGTACAGGGTCGACCTGTATTCGGACACTCCTGAAGTTTTGTCCGGCTCCTCAAGTCCTGCTTCTTCTGTTTTTCTGAGGATAGCTCCGGCTGACGAAAGCAATGAGCTCAATATGACCCACAATACTCCATGGACTAATACGGAATATGTCATCTTCAGAGAAATCAATCCCGGATCAGGAGTGTTTAATATCATCGACACAGCTTTTACTGATATTTATATTGATACCGGCTTAGCTAATGGAACAGAATACTGCTATTATGTACAAACCATAGGGGCTTATACGGCCAGTTCCAGCTTACCCAGTCCTCTTTTGAACAGAAGCCAGATCACTTGCCAAACTCCTATCGATACTACTAGCCCTTGCCCTCCTGCTCTATCAGTGCTTGACTCTTGTGATAAAAGTAAAATTGATCTTTTCTGGTCTGTACCTTCAGATATCGAGTGCCAAAACGACATTGCCTATTATAACATCTATTATAAACCCACTCTCGAATCATCTTTTCCTTCGCAACCCTTTGTAACTAATATAACGGGCAATAGCTTTAACAGTATAGGAGAAAGCATAGTAGGATGTTATGCTATAACAGCGGTAGATGATGCCGGGAATGACCCTGACAGCGAACCAAACGAAAGTGATTTCAGTAACATTGTTTGTGTAGAAGCTTGCCCGGAAATTGAGTTCCCCAATATATTCTTTCCTAATGGACCTTCTGGGAATAACCGATTTATACCCATAAGCTTTTTGTTTGTCAGCGATTTCACTTTAGCGATATATAATAGATGGGGTACAGTTGTTTACGAAACTTCGGACAAAGACGACTTGACTGAGATAGGCTGGGATGGAACAGACCGGAATACGGGCAGGCCTTGTGCCGTAGGAGTATACTATTATGTTTGTACTTATACTCCTTCCTCTACAGTTCCAGTACCACAAAGAGAAGTTAAGGGGTTTGTCCATTTATTCAGATAAAATCAACAATAATATGTTTACCGGGATTATTGAAGCCCCAGGAGTAGTGAAAAAGCTAAGCAGGGTTGAAGGTAATTTGAACATCACCATACAATCTCCCTTTACTCACGAACTTAAAGTTGATCAGAGCATAGCCCATAACGGAGTTTGTCTTACCGTGGTTAATATAGAAGGTGATACTTACACCGTTACAGCTATAGAAGAAACACTTAAGCGCAGCAACTTAGGTAACCTCAGAGCGGAAGATGAGATAAACCTGGAAAGATGTCTTCAGGTGGGAGCCAGGTTAGACGGGCATATTGTACAGGGACACGTAGACCAAACTGCTATTTGTAGTCAGGTAGAGCAGCATAACGGAAGCTGGAAATACTACTTTGATTATAGACCCGAAGCTGGTAATATCACTGTAGAAAAGGGCTCAATATGTATCAACGGAGTAAGCCTCACCGTAGTTGATTCACATGAAAACTCTTTTTCTGTGGCCATTATTCCTTACACTTACGAACATACTAACTTTAAGAGTTTAAAGGTGGGTGATAAGGTTAATCTCGAATTTGATATAGTAGGTAAATACGTAGCTCGCTTACTTCCTTCAACTAGCCAATAGCTTTTCTATTGCTTGTATGTCGATCCCCGTTTTTTTCAACAAAGAAGCTCTGCTTCCATGTTCTATAAATTGATCGGGAAGGTATAAAGAGTATATATTACCCCGATAATCATATTCCTGTGCGAGAATTTTTATTTTTTGGGCTATACCCCCGTTAAAGGAGTTCTCTTCCAGGGTGATGATTTTGCTATAACGGTTAAAAGCCTCTAATACGGGTGTGGTATCAAAAGGTTTTATTCTGTTAATGTCCAGGAGGGCATACTTTGTCCCTGCTACTGCCATTCTGGCTTCTTCGCCTATGGCCCCGGTTGAAATTATCACCTTTTCCTTTCCCTTTTTTAGCCACCGGTAGCCTATGTCAGGCTCAAGGGTTTTTACTTTTTTCATGCCCCAACCTTTTACGTAGCGTATAATTGCCAGTTCCCGCTTTTCTATACAGGTTTTTATAGTTGTTTTAAAGAGCTCTACTCCAGAGGGAGAATAGATTGCGATATTGGGAATAGGGTCAAAAAGGCTAATGTCGAATGCCCCGTGATGAGTAGGCCCGTCTTCACCGGCAATTCCAGCCCTGTCCAGGCAAAAAAGAACAGGTAAATCCTGTAACGCTACATCGTGAATTATCTGGTCTACTGCCCTTTGTGAAAAGGTTGAATAAAGATGGCAAAGAGGGTAGAATCCATCAGCTGCCATAGCTGCGGCCATAGTTACGGCATGTTGTTCGGTAATTCCAGTATCAAAAGTTCTTTCAGGAAAGGTATTACCGAATTCCGTTAATCCGGCACCTGACAACATTGCAGGGCTTATCACCACCAGTTTTTCCTCTTTCTTGGCCTCCTCTATCAATATTTCTCCAAAAGCCTGCTGGAAGCTTTTCCCGTCCTTTCTGACTGTGGAGTTGGATTCAGGGATAACTCTGCCTTTGCCTTTCAATGTATTGACTTTGAGAAATACGGGCCCCTTAGCTTCTTTTAGTTCAGAAATCTTTTGAACTAAGCTTTCAATATGGTGCCCGTCTATTGATCCGTAATATCCTATATTCAATGCCTTACAAAGAGATTCATATCTCTTATGGATGGCTAAAGCTCCCCGGTTCTCGTCTATGGAAGAGTCGTTATCGTTGAGAATGATAATGACATCAAGCTGATTTTCTCCAATGTAATTGAGGGCTTCAAAGCTAATTCCCGCAGTCAGGGCTCCATCGCCAATTACTGCTATATGGTGGCGCTTTTGCTGTCTGAGCTCGGCCGCGGTAGCAAATCCCGCTATAGCAGAAACAGAAGTTGACGAATGGCCTGCTCCAAAGGGATCGTACTCACTCTCTTCTCTTTTAGTAAAACCCGAAATACCCCCCAACTGACGGTTAGTATGAAACAAGTCTCTTCTTCCTGTCAGTATTTTGTGTATATAAGCCTGGTGCCCTACGTCCCAAACCAGTATATCTTCCGGAGTACTAAAGACATAATGAAGAGCTACTGATAGCTCAGTTACCCCCAGGCTAGACCTGATGTGTCCTTCTTTGGTGTTGGTTTTTTCCTGGACAAACTGGCGTAATTCCTCACACAAAAGCGGTAGCTGAGTGACTTCTAATCTTCTAAGTTCGGCAGGGCTGTTTATGTTGCTGAGCAGAGGATACAATCTGTTAGATATTGTGGATCAAAAGTAGGAACAATAGGCCTATAAAAGACGAAGGGCCTTGTGCAAAAGCGCAAGACCCTTCTGGTCAACCAATTAACCAAACCTTAACCTAATTAACCTGCTAATCTTTTAAAAAGAACTCTACTCTTTCGAGTTAAACGTTCCAAAGTTAAATACATAACTGGAACTACGATTAACGTTAAAAACGTAGCAAATACCAAGCCAAAAATTACCGTCCATGCCATCGGGCTCCAGAAAATAGCATTGTCTCCCCCAAAGTAAATATTGGCATCATATTCCGATAACAAGCCGAAGAAGTCAATGTTTAATCCTATAGCCAGGGGTAGTAAACCTAAAACAGTAGTTATTGCCGTTAGCAATACCGGACGTAGCCTCGTTTTTCCTCCCATTTCAATTGCTTCTATAAGGTCTTCATCGCTCAACTCACCATCAGTAATACCCCTTTTCTCTCTTAAACGGGCCCGGCTCAATTCAATAAAATCTATTAATACAATGCCATTATTTACTACAACTCCTGCCAAAGAGACAATACCAATGCCAGTCATAATTACTACAAAGTCCATTCTGAATATCCCAAGACCGAGGAAAACCCCAATTGTACTGAATAAAACCGTCATTATAATGATAAAAGGTTTAACAGCAGAATTAAACTGAGAAACTAAAATAATGGTAATTAAGGATATGGCAATCAAAAGGGCTGTCATAAGGAATGCGCTTGATTGCTCCTGTTCTTGTTGTGCACCTGTAAATCTCAGGGTATAGGAAGTAGGCAGTTCATAATCTTCCAGGGCAGCTTTGATTTTGTTGTTTACCTCCGTTTCGTTATATCCTTCTACTACATTGGAATATACGGTTATCAAACGCTCGGAATCTTTACGTTTAATGGAGTTAAAGGAGCTATTGAACTCATAATCAGCCACTGCAGAAATAGGTACCTGAACTATTTTTCCCGAGGCCTGAGAGCGGAAGGTAACCAGCTGATTCATCAGGCTGGATACATTATAGCGATATTCCTCTTTCAGCCTTATTTCGATGGGATAATCATCTTCACCTTCTTTGTATTTGCTAGCTTCCCGGCCATACAGAGCTGTACGAAGCACCAGGGCGATCTGTTGAGTACTGACACCCAGCCTGCGGGCTCTTTCCCGGTCAATTTTGATCAACATCTCAGGCTTATTGGTTTCCAGGTCGATCTGTAAACCTTCTATACCAGCTATATTTTCGGCTTCTATGGTTTGTTTAACATCTTCCGCCAGTTCGAGTAATACATCAAATTCATCTCCCGCTATTTCAATATTAATAGCCTTTCCAACCGGTGGCCCGTTTTGCTCTTTTTGTACTGTTACAGTAACCCCGGGTAAGTAACCGTTGAGCTTATCCGTTACCTCACGCTGTATATCCGTTGTTTTTACTCCTTCGCGATATTGGTATTCGACAAATGAAACCGTAATTCTCGCTTTGTTAGGCGTATTCTGGCCGCCTCCGCCAAAATCGTCCTGGCTGGCAGTTTCGGCCCCTACATTTGTAACTATAGATTCTACTACATCACGGTATGGCTCCAGGATCTCATTCAGTTTACCTTCTACAATACGAGTAATGCTGTCGGTAGCCTGAACATCTGTGCCCAGAGGTACTTCTGCAAATACGTTGATGTAATTGGGTTCGTTTACAGGAAAGAACTGCACTTTTGGGCTCGAGCCAAAGTAGAAACCAATAGACAGTATCATAAGCAAAACAGTTCCGGCAATGATAAAACCTGGCCTGGAGCCTTTTAAAGCGTATGAAAGGGAACGGGAGTAGATATTCTCCAGTTTTACCAGTAGTGTTTTTTGGAACCAGATCGATAAAGGCTCCAGAACGTAGCTGAACAATATTATCAGCAGTGCGACTACAATCAAGAGGTTACCCAAAGAGTAGACCTGTCCAAATACGGCCAGTATTCCCAGCACACCAAATATAGCAGCAGAAATTAAAGCCCTTTTGTGATTGGTGGTTTTTTGCAGATTCTGTTTTTTGATAAAGGTGGAGGTAATAACCGGATTTATAACAAGCGCTACAAATAGGGATGAACCCAAAACAATTATGAGGGTTTTGGGAAGATAACCCATAAACTCCCCTATAATATCGTCCCAAAAAAGCAAAGGAAAAAAGGCTGCTAAAGTGGTAAGCGTTGAGCTAATAATGGGAACCGCTACTTCTCCTACACCTTGTTTAGCTGCCTCAAAAGGCGATAAATCTTCTTCATCGTAAAGGCGGTAAATATTCTCAATAGTAACAATAGCATTGTCTACCAGCATCCCGAGCGCCAGAATGAGAGAAAACAATACAATGAAGTTGAGAGTAATACCCAAGGCACTGAGAATAAGAAAAGAAATAAACATTGAGAAAGGGATGGAAAGCCCTACAAAAATAGCGTTACGCAAACCGAGGAAAAACAACAGAACCAGTACTACCAGTATAACTCCTGAAATTATGCTGTTTTCCAGGTTCGATATCTGGTTACGGGTGTTCTTCGACTGGTCGTTGGTAATAGTGATCTTCAAACCATCGGGGAACTTATCCTTCTGAGCATCTTTAAGGATCTCTCTGATTTTATCGGTAGCTTCCAGCAGATTTTCCCCTCCTTTCTTTATCACGTTAAGAGAAACTACCGGTTCTCCTCCCAAACGGGCGAAACTTTCCACTTCTTTATAAGTAAAATAAACATCAGCTATATCCTTGAGATAAACAATATTGCCTTTCTCGTGCTTGACAATAACATTGCGTATCTCGTCCATATTCTCAAACTCCGCGTCTGTTCTGATACTTCTGCGTGTTTCACCCAGTAAAATATCGCCTGCTCCGATATTAATATTCTCACTAGCCAGGGCATTGACAACATCGTCAAAACTCAATTGATTGGTCTTTAGCCTGGGCAGATCAATATTGACCTGAACTTCTTTCTCCTTATCGCCAGTAATAGTAGCTTCAGAAATTTCAGACATCTCCTCGATCTCATCTTGCAGGTATTCGGCATAGTCCACTAATTGATCAATGCTGTAGTCACCGGAAAGGTTGATATTCAATATAGGAATACGGGAAAGGTCGATATCGAGTACTACGGGATCCTGGTCGAGATCGGAGGGAAGTTCACTCATGGCCCGGTCCACTGCATCTTTGACGTCCTGCAGGGCTTTTTCCCGGTCTACGTCTATGTTAAACTCTACAGTGATAACAGATACATCCTGTACGGACTCGGAATTGAGGTCTTTAATACCATCAACACTTTTGATCTCTTTTTCCAGCGGCCGGGTAATCAGATTTTCAATATCCTTGGGGGTATTACCGGCATAGGGGGTTTGGACATAAATGATGGGAAAAACGATCTCGGGAAAAGATTCCTTAGGCATAGTACGATAGGAGTACAGCCCGAAAAGTATGAGGAGAAATGACAGTATAAACACACTGATGGAATTGTCCAGCGACAGTGTGCTTAACCCGAACTCTCTTTGTGTCTTTTTAGCCATTTAATAAGGTCTTTATACTTTTATTTTAAGGCAATTTCAGTTCCTTCATTCACCTCATTGTAACCGATAACAATTACTTCATCACCCGACTTAAGGCCTTCTTTCACTTCAGTTTTATCCTTAAAAGCCCTGCCTGTTTTCACATATCTTTTATGAGCTATTCTCTTACCGCTTTCTACTTCAGAAACAAATACGAAATCACCTTTTAAATCTCTGCTAATTGCCATAGAAGGTACTACCAAAGCCTCTTTGTTTTGGTAATCCCTGATGATGACATCCGCCAAAACATTGGGTTTTATGAGGTTGCCTTTATTGTCGAGCTTAACTTTTATCATAAAACTCCTGTTATCCGGATTAATAACCTGGCTGACAAAGCTCACAGCCACTTCCTGACTTACCCCTAAAGCAGGTATATCAACCGTTACCATATCGCCTTTTTTCACGTTGGGCAGGTATTCTTCTGACAATTCGGCTTCTACTTCTACTTTGTCAAGGTCTACTACCCTGCCTATTGGTGTTCCTGCACCTACAAATTCTCCTACATTTACACCAATATTGTCTACAGTGCCATCAATAGGAGATATGATTATCGTGTTCTCATATTGAGCTTTGGCTTGGCCCAAGCGGGTTTGAGCAGATTTGTATTGGTTCTCAGCCTGGAGGTATTCTATTTCAGAACCTATTTTTTGATCCCACAACCGCTTGCGCCTCTCATAAGTCGTTTTGGCCAGGTCAAAACCTGCTTTAGCTTCTTCGAGTTGATTAAAGGCTGCATCATTATCCAGCTCCACTAAAATGGCACCGTTAGAAACTCTTTGTCCTTCTGAAACGTTAATTCTTTTTATCCGGCCCGGAGCTTCTGCACTCAACTCTACATTTTCTTTTGAGTCTACCGTTCCTGTGAGCTTCACAAAGTGCTCAAAATTCTCAGGGGCTATTTTTTTAAGTACAACCGGTGTAGCTTCGGCTTCGAGAGTATTGGTATCTAAGGCGGCTACTTCTTTTTTGAGTTGCTTGATCTCCTCCTTGAGGCTGGCTAGCTCTTTTTGTTTTTCTCCCAGTAGTTTTTGCTTGGCTTCCAGTGATTCTGGCTCAGGCTGACAGGCTATGGCAACAAGGATTAATGGTAGTACTATGATTCTTTTCATGATTGTGTAGGTATAAATAGCGATCGTTTACTTTCCTATAGCTTTATTGAGAGCTTCTTTACTGTTTAAGAGATTTTGAAGAGCCTCAAAGTATTTTTGTTGGGCTTCCAGATACTGGTTTTCCGTTTGTGTTAAATCGAGGCTTGAACTAATTCCCTCTTTGTATTTTATTCTTACTCTATCTCTGATTTTTTTGCTGATTTCTACATTCCTTTCCTGATTCTTGTAGTTATCCAATGCAAAGGTGTAATTGCTTCGGGCTTGTTCGTACTGAAGTTTTACTGTATTTGAGGCCGCCTCCAAGGCAACTTCTGTTCTTTGGCGGTCAATTTTAGCTTTCTGAATTTTAGCAGGACGGGCTAATCCCTGCAAAATATCCCAACTCAGGCTCACACCAACGCTGGTACTGGGTATCCAAAAAACATCAGTGCTGAAGACATCACCAAACTCATTTTGAAAATTGGTCTGCTGATGCCTTACAAAACCACTTAGGGTAGGATACCATTTTGCTTTCTCATTGGCTAATTGAAGTTCACTGCCTTTTTGTTGTGATTCAGCTATGCGGATATCAATATGTTCATCGTAATTGACCCCAGATTGTTGAATAATCTCCTGTTCGGTAACAATAATTTCGTCCAGTTTGGTTTCTAGCTTTATTTCCTGATTTATTGGAAGTCCTATATTAAAGTTAAGCGTCATCCGTGCAAGATCAGATTGGCGCTTTGCATTTTGTAGGTTGTTTTCCAGGTTATTTACCAATAGCTCCAGTTGGTCTACATCTTGCTCTTCTACAAAACCGTTTTCAAAAAGCTGTCTTGTTTCATACAGGTTCTTTTTAAGACTGGTTACGTTTTCTTCGACTACCTCCACGGTTTTTTCACTTACCAATACCCCATAATAGGATTGTGCTACATCGGTTCTCACTTCTATTTCCGATTTTTCCAGTTGCAGGGCCGATGTTTCTTTAACTACCTTAGTAGCTTGTAAAGCCACAAAATAAGAGCCGTCAATCAATAATTGATTCAAGTTTATTGTAGCATTATTTTGATGTTCTACACCAAAAGCAACTGCTTGAAAAGTTCCGGGTGGTCCACCAAAAAATTCTGCGGGTACAGGTTGTCTGGCGATTTGCGGATTCCACTGATAATCCAGAGAAGCAGTAATCTGGGGTAAACCCATTGCTGCAGTTTCTTTAATGGTTTGCCTGGCTTTTTCAAATTCCAATTGTTTATCCAGGTTTTTGTAAGAACTCTTCAGAGCATATTCCTGAGCCTCTTCAAGGCTAAAGCTCATAATTTGTGAGTTTTCTCCATCTTGCGCATGAAGTAAGCTACTTACCAACAGGCCTAGCACTATGGCTTTTTTAATCATGGTGGTGGATTAGATTTTTTTCTTTCAGTTTTTTCTCCAGGTAAGCAATCCCTTTTGAGGTAGCTATTCCTCTGATATGATAGACCAAAATATTATGCATAACCTCCAGCTTGGTGAAGTTCTGTAAAGGAAAATTATTCTCTTCGTCAACCATTAACATCATTCTGCTGTAATAAAGTTGAGTAATGATCTCTACATTGAAATCGTCCCGGTACAAACCTTCTTTAATCCCCTGTTCCATATTGGCTCTCATTTTTTCCACCACCATCTTTCTCCTCTCCTTATCAAGAGTCTGCATAGTTTCAGGGTAATACTTTTGAAGTTGGAACTCCAGGCCCGGGTCGTGATCATCCACCATATTGCAAACGGCATTATCAACTTCTATCAAGCGGTCTATCGCATTACCGGGTTTACTGTAAACTCCTTCAATCAAAGCACTGATCTCGGTATGAATGTACTCTATACATTTGTGCACCAATTCAGCTTTGTTCTCAACAAATTTGTAAATAGTCTTTTTGGAAACTCCCATCTCCCTGGACAGGTCATCCATAGTAACCGACCTTATGCCATACTTCATGAACATATCGGCTGCCTTCAACAATATATCTTTCTCCTGATTTTCCATTTCGGCTGCAAATGTAGAAACTTCTTTTAACTGGAAACTATTTTTGTAAAAAAGTTTCCGGAGTTTCTGCCTTTTATTTGTTCAGTGCATTGGCGCATTTGCATTTTTTGTAAACCTTTGCACGGATTTTTAGCTATGGAAACAAATTCTATTAAAGAAATTTTAAATAAAAAGCCAATTGGCTCTACCATTACGGTTAAGGGCTGGGTGCGAACTTTCAGAAGCAACCGCTTTATTGCTATAAATGATGGCAGTACTTTAAAAAATATCCAGGCGGTAGTTGATTTTGAAAATTTTGATGCCGATCTATTAAAACGGATTACAACCGGTGCCTGCCTGTCAATAAAAGGAGACCTGGTCAATTCTCAGGGCAAAGGGCAGGAAATAGAAATTCTCGTCAGCGAAATTGAAATTATCGGTGACAGCAATCCCGAGGAATATCCGTTACAACCTAAAAAGCATTCCCTGGAATTCCTCAGGGAAATTGCTCATTTGCGCCCTCGAACCAATACTTTTGGGGCTATTTTAAGAGTAAGGCACAACTTGGCCTTTGCTATCCACCAGTATTTTCACAACAAAGACTTCTTTTACCTGAATACCCCTATTATTACCGGCTCTGATGCAGAGGGAGCTGGAGAAATGTTTAATGTTTCGGTGCTCGATAAAAAGAATATTCCTCTTACTGATGAAGGGGAAGTGGATTATTCACAGGATTTCTTTGGCAAAGAAGCCAACCTAACCGTTTCGGGGCAACTCGAAGCGGAGCTAGCAGCCCTTGCCCTTAGCAAAGTCTACACCTTTGGACCTACCTTCAGGGCCGAAAACTCCAACACTACCCGTCATTTAGCCGAATTCTGGATGATAGAGCCGGAAGTGGCTTTTAATGATCTGGACGATAATATGGACCTGGCTGAAGATTTTTTAAAATATGTTATTCGTTTTGCCCTGGAAAACTGTGTAGATGACCTCGAGTTTCTCGAAAAAAGATTGCTGGACGAAGAAAAATCAAAACCTCTGAACGAGCGAAGTGATATGCCTCTTACCGAAAAGCTGCGCTTTGTATCTGAAAATAACTTCCGCAGGGTAAGTTATACCGAGGCAATTGACATTTTGCGCAATTCCAAACCGAATAAGAAAAAGAAATTCCAGTATCTTATTGAAGATTGGGGAGTTGACCTGCAATCGGAGCATGAGAAATTCTTGGTTAAGCACTTTAACGCTCCTGTGATTTTATTTGATTATCCGGCCCATATAAAAGCATTTTATATGCGTCTTAACGAGGACGGCAAAACCGTTAGAGCTATGGATATTCTTTTCCCCGGTATCGGTGAGATCATTGGCGGTTCTCAAAGAGAAGAACGCTACGACATACTCGAGCAAAGGATAGAAGAGTTTGGTATCGAGAAGGAAAGCCTCATGTGGTATTTGGAAACACGGAAATTCGGTACTTGTACCCACAGCGGCTTCGGACTGGGTTTTGAACGCCTGGTTCAGTTCGTTACAGGCATGGGCAACATTCGCGATGTTATTCCTTTTCCCCGTACTCCCGGGAATGCGGAATTTTAAAAGCCTATTCCGCCTTTAGCAGATTGTTAGTTAGTTTTCGGCAAAATTTTTGATAGGGAGCGGTTTTTTTAGATATTAGCATGGTATAGTATCTATTGCCCCAGTCAAAGTATGCTGAAACAACAACTCAGTCAAAAATTACTTCAAAAACTATCTCCTCAGCAAATCCAGCTGATGAAACTGATCCAGTTGCCTACCCAGGCATTGGAACAAAAGATTAAGGAGGAGATCGAGGCAAATCCAGCTCTGGAAGAAGGGATGGAGCAAAATGATGACATTTCCTCGGAAAGTGATCTTGATAGTTTTGAAGAAGGGGACAATCAAACCATAGAAGCCGAAGACATCAATATTGATGATTACTTGAGCGATGATGAAGTGCCCGACTATCGCCTGCACACGAATAATTACTCTAAAGACGATGAGGATTCCCGCGTACCCGTAAGCGGAGGCATTACCTTTACTGAGTTCCTGCTAGACCAGATCAGCATGCGCAATCTAAAGGAGCAAGACCGGGAAATTGTGGAATATCTTGTGGGTAACATAGACGATGACGGTTATATACGCAGGGAGCTCAATGCCATAGTGGATGATCTTGCCTTTACCCAAAATATTTTTATTGAAGAAGATAGACTGAAGGAAGCATTACAAGTTATCCAGGACTTGGACCCCCCGGGAGTAGGGGCCCGCAACCTGCAGGAATGCCTTTTGCTACAGCTCAGAAAGAAGCCTAATCGCGCATCCTTGAAACTGGCTATTGAAATAGTAGAAAATCATTTCGATGAATTTGTGAAGAAACACTATTCTAAACTGATCGAAAAATTAGAGATAGACGAAGAGTTCCTCAAAGAAGCCCTGGAGGAGATCAGTCATCTCAATCCCAAACCGGGAAACAGTACCAGCAATACTCAACGGTCGGTTCAGGAGGTAATACCTGACTATACCATAAGCATTGAAGACGGTGAGCTGGAGCTTACCTTAAATTCCCGCAATGCCCCCGAACTCAACGTAAGCCGGGAATACAAAGACATGTTGGAGACGTATAAAAAGTCGCAGGACAGAAACAAACAGCAAAAAGAGGCTGTAATGTTTGTCAAACAAAAGCTAGACAGTGCCAAATGGTTTATTGATGCTATTAAACAACGTCAGCAAACCCTTCTCATCACTATGTCCGCCATCATGAATTACCAGAAGGAGTATTTTCTCAGCGGTGACCAGCGCAAGCTCAAACCTATGATCTTAAAAGATATTGCTGACGAGATAGGTATGGACATTTCTACCGTTTCCAGAGTAGCGAGCAATAAATATGTACAGACTCCTTACGGTACTTTCCTCATCAAGAATTTTTTTAGTGAAGCCATGAAAAATGAAGCTGGGGAGGATGTCTCTACCCGTGAGATCAAAAAAATACTGGAAGACTCTATTGCGGAAGAAAACAAACGCAAACCTTTAACAGACGATAAGCTTTCTAAGGTTCTAAAAGACAAAGGCTATCCCATAGCCCGCAGAACCGTGGCCAAATACCGGGAGCAATTGGGTATTCCGGTAGCCCGACTGAGAAAAAAACTCTAATCACACTCTCTTGAATCGCTCTATAGCCCAGGCTCTTTCTTATATCTTGCATCCGGCTGTATTTCCTGTACTGGGTCTGATCGTCATCGCTCAAGCACTTCCTTTTTACATTTCTTCGGAGGCCTTGTTTTTCTCTCTCGGCATTGTTTTTACCGGTACTTATATCATCCCCCTGGCCGTAAGCTTTGTTTTATTACAGTTGGGCATTTTACAGGATATTGAAATGAAAACCGTAAACGATCGCAGGCTTCCTTACCTCATTGGTGCTTGTTGTTTTTATTTCACCGCGCTCATCATGAAATCCCTTTTTAACATTGCTGAGATTCATCTTTTTCTCAGTGCTTCAGCTATTGTTGTTTTAATCCACCTGATGACCTTTCGTTTTTTTAAACCGAGTGCCCACCTGGCCGGTATAGGAGGATTTACGGGTTTGCTATTAGCCCTTTCATACAAATATCAGCTAGGCCTAATTCCGTTTATCGCACTTTCGTTCTTTTTAGCAGGACTTTTGGGCACTGCCCGCCTGGCTTTGGCGGCCCATAATCTCAAAGAAGTATTATTCGGTTATCTCTCGGGAATTATTATCGTGACTACTGTGCTGCTGATCAGCTAGATAGTAAATGATATGCCAAAAGAAACCGGAATAGCTCTTTTTAGTTCAGCAGTGCTTCCATCGGGAAGTGTAAATTCTCCATTTTGAAAGAGACCCGTAAGGCCATAATAGCCATACAGACTTATGAAACTATAACCTATTCTGGCGTAAAGGCCATAGCGAAAACGGTTCAGGTCATCTAAATTGCCGTAACGGATATCTACTTCTTCCGTCACATACTGGGAGTAGCTATGTACCCGCACACCCACTCTTACCCCTGCATATAGGCGGAAAAATCGCCCTTTGGTGTTTGGAGTTGTTCTATACCTTATCTCTATCGGTATATCAATGTACTGACTGGTAACTTTATTATACCTGTATGAAGCAGTATCGGTAAGCAAAGCATACTGTTGATCACCCGTATTTTCCTGTGTAGTTATTCTGAGGTTGTTGTAAAAATTATTGCTGGAAAACCCCAGGCCTCCGCTTATTCCTATTCTTCCTTTCGACCACATCTTTTCAAACATAAAGCTGAAATGATGACCATTAGAACGCCAGTCAGTTTCATAGCCGGCCGGTGTTTCTATCAAAATGTCAGAAGTCAGATCGTAGGTAAACCAATCTTTATTATCCGTATCGATCTGCGCCAGGATAGTTGTAGAGGTTGCAATACCTAAAGTTAACAGTAGTGGCTTCATGAATTCTGCTTTAAGAGCCGAAAGATACAGAAAAGCCGCGCTTTAAATATTAATACCGTGGAGCCTATTGATAAGAGGAATGCTAAATTTGCCCAAATTTTTGATCAGCCATATGAGCAGACATTTATCAGAACAGGAAATACAGAGAAGGGAAGCCCTGAAAGATATGCGCAGTAGGGGAATAGAGCCTTTTCCCGCAGCAGAATATTATATAACGCACTATTCAAAAGGTGTACTGAATAATTTTGACCAAACAGAAGAGAATGAAGAGTGGAAAGAAGTTACCCTTGCCGGAAGAATAATGACCAAACGCATTATGGGTAAGGCTTCTTTTGTTGATCTTCAGGATTCTGAAGGCCGGATACAGCTTTATTTCAATCGTGATGAGATCTGCCCCGGAGAAGATAAAAGCCTCTACAATGAGGTTTTCAAAAAATCATTGGATATAGGTGATTTTATTGGGGTAAAGGGTTTTGTCTTCAAAACCCGTATGGGAGAAATAACCATACAGGTAAAAGAATTCATCGTTTTGAGTAAAGCCCTGCGCCCTCTACCAATAGTTAAAAAAGACGATGACGGCAATATTTATGATGCCTTTACCGATCCCGAGCAGCGTTACCGTATGCGTTACGTAGATCTCATTGTAAATGAAGGGGTGAAAGATGTTTTTATCAAGCGGACCCGCATCATGAATGCTATGCGTCAGTTCTTCAATGAAAGGGGTTACCTCGAAGTAGAAACCCCCATCCTGCAGTCTATTCCTGGAGGAGCGGCTGCCCGACCTTTTGTAACCCATCACAATGCTTTGGATATTCCTCTCTATCTGCGTATTGCCAACGAGCTTTATCTCAAGCGCCTTATCGTAGGAGGCTTCGATGGAGTTTATGAGTTTGCTAAAGATTTTCGCAATGAAGGAATGGATCGCACTCATAATCCCGAGTTCACGGTTATGGAAATTTACGTAGCCTATAAGGATTATTTCTGGATGATGGAATTTACCGAACAAATGCTAGAGTTTGTGGTGAAAAGCGTCAACGGTGGTAATACTACAGTTCCTTTTGGAGAGATGGAAATCGACTTCAAAGCTCCCTTTACAAGGGTGAGTATGACTGGAGCCATTAAAGAACATACCGGTTATGACATCAGTGGCAAGAGTGAGGCAGAACTCCGCCATATCTGTGATGAGTTAGGGGTCGAGATTGATGATACCATGGGTAAAGGCAAGCTGATCGATGAAATATTCGGGGAAAAATGTGAACCCCATTTTGTTCAGCCTACTTTTATTACTGATTATCCAGTGGAGATGTCGCCTTTGTGTAAAAAACACCGCGATAATCCCGAACTCACAGAGCGCTTTGAGCTGATCATCAATGGTAAAGAGATAGCCAACGCCTACTCCGAGTTAAACGACCCCATCGATCAGCGGGAGCGCTTTGAGGAACAGCTCAAACTTTCAGAAAAAGGGGATGACGAAGCTATGTTCATCGACCAGGACTTTTTGCGGGCGCTGGAATACGGCATGCCGCCTACCTCAGGGATGGGTATCGGTATTGATCGTTTAACTATGCTTCTCACCGGGCAAAGCACTATACAAGAGGTGTTGTTCTTTCCTCAGATGCGCCCTGAGAAAAAGCCGGAGCTGCCTTCCAGGTCTGATTTTGAAGCTTTAGGTGTTGCTCCCGAATGGAGTGAGCATGTTATGGCCGCTTTCGGTTCTGTAGATGAATTGAAAAAAGCCAAACCTACCCAGGTTCATCAGAAAATGAACGGTTTCCGCAAAAAGAACAAACTGGATATTCCCGCCTTGCAGTTGGAAGAGGTGAAAGCCTGGTTTGATTGATAAGTTATGAAATTTGTTGATGCTCCTCAGTTTTTAAGATCATCGCGGCCCTAGAGCCGCGATCTTCTAACTTAGATATCTTATTAACTTTATAAACTGGTATAACCTCAAACCTCAACATGGAAAAAGAATCTTTGGAAGTATCGGTCGTTCTACCCGTGAAGCCAGAACAGCTTTATTACGATTGGCTAAACAGTGAAGCCCATTCCAAATTCACCGGGGGAGAAGCAGAAGTTAGCCCCGAGCTTGGAATTGGCTTTTACGCCTGGGACGGCTATATCAGTGGGAAAAACCTCGAGTTGGAATTTCCTTCGAGAATTCTCCAAAGCTGGCGCACGACTGAATTTTCTGAAGAGGATGAGGACTCTATGCTCGAAATTACCATAGAGGAAATGGCAAAAGGTAGTTTACTCCGTTTAAAACACTGGAATATCCCGTCTGGTCAGGGAGCACAATACAAAAGCGGCTGGCAGGAACACTATTTTGAACCTATGAAGGGATATTACTCCTAAAGAAAAGCCCCCGTGCTCTGCACGGGGCTTTTCTCAATCACTAAATCAGTCCCTCATCATTATCCGTCATCTCAATTTTATTGAAACAGCTTGGATGGGTCGCGATATCCTGATTCATCTTCATACCAGTTGGTGAAGCTGCCACCACTGCTCTGTGCCCAGGCAGCAAATTTTGTATGGGCTGTTACGATATCATTTTTTTCAGCGGGATAAACAAATTGGCGGGGCACTAAAATAGCCCAAGGGTAATTCTCCACTGTTTTGTAATACCTGTTGCTTCCGGGATTGGAATCATCGTCTCCTGTACCTAGTATATTTACATTAGCCAGGTCAGTTGGCGCTTTATCCGGTAAGTGTACTTCCATGGTGCGATCTCTTCCCTTGATCATAAAAGGATCTATATCTGAAGCGTCAGCCAGACTTTGAGGAGAACTAAAAGTGATTTTCATCTTAATACTGTCAGATTGTCCTACACCTTCACCAGCCACAGTATTGTAAAAAGCACCTCCCACGCGATTGATTACCGATTCTACATTGTCAAAAGGAATAATTACCGCATTGGTTTGACCCACTTCAGTTCCATTAGCACTGAGGTTAATATAGCCATCAGTATGGACATAGCCGGTTACACTTGAAATATCAGAAGGGGAAAGAGAAGGATACTGAATGCCAAAAGCATTGATCACCCCTGCACCTACTGCTCTTACGTAAACCGTAGTATTCATCTCTACCACTTCATTACTGGCGTTCAAAACATAATTGGCGTTGTAATCAACCACCAGATCGTTGAAGTCATAATCTCCCTTAGAAGGCCACAGATCCTCAAAAGCGATAGTTCCGTATGTTCCGGAAGCAGGGAAATAGCTATTGTAGGCTTTATCGGGGTCGTTGGGATATTCGTCTTCGTCATCAGGCACACCATCGCTGTCAGCATCGGCAACTGAAACCAGCGGTAAGCAGTTATTGGATGGGTCGGCACTGTAAGTTCCTGGAATAGACCAGTCATCTACCACTGCCCTGCGGTTGCGATTACCTGACTGATTGTAAAAAGACAAGCGCACTTTATAAGGATTGCCATCATCAGCAATAGAAGCGGGTACGGGATACGACACGGTTTCAGGAGTACTATGAGGCAAAGTATAAGTATGCGTATACTTAGTACTTAGAGCCGTTCCCTGCCCAAAGGATGCATTGGCGTCATAAGGAATGAACGATATTTCTACATAATAGTTGCGGCTGCCGTCATCACTGGTTAAGCGGGTGTCAAAAGTGATATTACCTGCAGTGAGCTTTATCCAGGGGGAATGCAACCAGAACGATCCGTTGGTATTGTTAATACTACCGGAACGGGCGGAGTAACTTCCATTGATCTTTTGGTTGGTTTTAACGGAAAATCCTCCGAATCCCCAGCAATTTCCCTGGTCAATACTCCTGTTTCCCGATTCAAAGTCGTTGGAAACAGTTTGACCGTTAAGCAGAAAGCCACTAGTCAACAATGCTATCAAAGCTATCTTTTTCATTTTTTCAATCGTATTAATATAGGTTAGCAATTTTTTATCTGTCTTCGGGATCTAAATCCGAACGGTCGTCTACCGGTACAAAAGAAAAGTCTCCTCTTCCGTTTAAAATTTCAACAGTTTCACTGATGGCACCGTACTCGATCACTACTTCTTCAAGGCTGGCAGGAGCTTCAAACTCCAAAGTGGCATCTTTATCCATATCTATCACCTGCTTAAAGAGCAGGTTCCCTTCCACGTCCAAAACCTTCATAACCTTTGTAACTTCAATGGTCATGGCACTTAAACCTTCAACGTCTACAGTTACATTTCTGGTAGTACTCCAGTCAAAACCATCGGCTACCTTCATCTCGTTAAAAGAAGTAGGATTGTTGTTAACCGGATTGGGATTGTTGTCTTTGTTATCTTTTTTGCAAGACAGTACCGTAAAAGATAATGCCAGTATTGCTAAAGCGACTTTTTTCATTTTATTTTTCCACTTTGGTTTAGTAATTAACTGATACAAAGATAGCCAACGCTATTCCAAAAAACTAATTACCTGAAAAGCAGAAGTTTAATTATAATATAAATTCCCATTTTTGGAATCATTCTCTTTTGTGAATCTGCTTTCACAATCTACCTTTATTACTTTTACCATTCATAATCTGAAATGGATATATACCCCAAAGGACTCAGCCAAAGCCTAGACTTTGAAATTGTAAAGAAACATGTAGCTGCTTTTTGCCAGACTGCCGGAGGTAAAGAAAGAGTTGAGACCCTTTCCCCTTGGCATAACAGCAGACTATTGTCTGTAGAGTTGAGTAAGGTGAACGAATTATTAGGGCTGTTTCAGAGCAGTGAAAGCTTTCCTTCCACTTCATTTGATCCGGTGGGAAAATTCCTCCACCGCCTTGCCATAGATGGTACTTTTCTCGAAGCCGAACAATTTGCGGAGATACGCTCTGCTTTCCTGATTTACGAAAACCTCTACCGGAGTATTATCTCGCGCAGGGAAAAACTACCCAATCTCTATCAAATGGTTTTTGCAAAAGAGCCTGTAGGGGAAATTAAGAAAGAAATTGACAAAAGAATAGACGAAAGGGGACAGGTGCGTTCCAATGCTTCACCTCAATTAAGCCGTATCCGTTCCGAACTGACTAAAAAAAGGGCCAGTGCCGACCGCATCTTTGCCCGGGCCGTGAAAAAGTACCGCGACAAAGGCCTATTGGCCGATTTTGATGAAACCGTTTCAGACAATCGCAGGGTGCTTGCCATCCAGTCTTCTTACAAAGGGCAGGTACAGGGCATCTTTCACGGTAGCAGTTCTAAACAGGCAGTTGTATATATAGAGCCGGGCGAAACGGTGGAAATCAATAATGACATTGCCTTTTTACAGGACGAAGGACGTCAGGAGATCAGGCGCATCTTGCGGGAATTGAGCACAGTTTTGCGCCCCTTTACCCCTTGGCTGATAACAATGGAGGAAATGTTATACGAGTTGGACTTCATCAAGGCTAAGGCTTCCTATGCCCACCGGGAAGAGGCCTGCCTGCCGCAGATCAGTGATACACAAAGGATATTCCTCAAAGAAGCTTATAATCCAGTTTTGCGTTTTTACCACCAACAACGGAAAAGGGAAGCCATTCCTCTCGATCTGGAACTTACGATAGAAGAGCGCATTCTGGTGATCAGTGGCCCAAATGCCGGAGGTAAATCCATCGCCCTCAAAACCCTCGGCTTACTTCAGTTAATGCTCCAGTGTGGTTTGTTAGTGCCGGTACACCCCGACAGCCATTTTTGTCTGTTTGAAAAATTGTATGGCGATATAGGCGACAGCCAAAGCATAGAGAACGAGCTTTCCACTTACAGCTCCAAGCTGCAGAAAATGAAACATTTCCTGGATTTTGCCGATGAGCGTACCCTCTTACTGATCGATGAATTCGGTTCAGGTTCCGATCCCGAACTGGGAAGTTCTCTGGCTCAGGTCTTTCTCCAAAAGCTGAACAGCTTTGGTTGTTTTGGCATTTTCACTACCCACTATAACGCCATTAAAGCTATTGCGGCCAATACTGCTGGTATTGTAAACGGAGCCATGCTGTTCAATACTCGTAATTTTGTGCCAGAATACCGCCTGGAAATGGGCAATCCCGGTAGTTCTTTCACTTTTGAGGTTGCCCAGAAAAGCGGAATTTCTCCTCATATTATAAAGGAAGCTCGCGAAAAAACGGCCCAAAACATACTGGATGTAGACCATCTATTAGTGCAACTGCAAGACGACAAACAAAAAATTGAAGTAGCCCAGCGCAAAATGACCCGTGAGCTGAAAAAGCTGAATGAACTCAAGAGAACCCAGCAGCAAACCATAGATAAGCTGGAAGACAAGCTACAGAAGCAAAGCCGCATGAATGAGGAATACGACCGGGCCACGTACTGGGGACAGCGTTTTCAAAAACTAGTGGAAAGCTGGATGGGTCAAAACAACCAGAAGGACAAAAAGGCGGTGGTTTCCCGCTTTATTGCCATGCTCAACCAGCGCTCTGGTGAGATAGAACGGCAGGAGAACAAAGATTTCAAGAAAGCCACCAAAAACCGCCAGCAAAAAATAGAGAACCTTATCAACGAGGAGGTGAAGATCGGGGATAAAATAAAAATACTGAGTAATGGTGTAGAAGGTACCATACTCGAAAAAAAAGGCAATAAGTACCAGATTGCGCTGGGCGGTAATATTACCGCCTTGCTGGACCGGGATAAATTTGTAAAGGCCAGCGCCCAACTGGAGGCCAGGCCTAAGAAGAAAAAGCGGAAGAAAAGTTTTAATAAGACCCAAAAGCAAAAATCCAAAGAAGACGATTAAAAAAGTATCTTAAGATTTCGAGATATTCAGAGTATGGCTCAAACCTTGATATTAGTGCTCTGTAATATTTGATGTGAAACCCAGAACCTCAATAATTCCCGTTCATCGCTCCTCCGGTATTCTCCCTTACTCCTGGGGTTTTTTGAGAAATGCTGCAGTTTTTACCGCAGAAAAAGGCCTGGATATAGGCGATTTTTACCGGGTCAGCCTGCCCACCTTCCGCATTTACGTAATCACCGATCCTGCGCTTACCAAACATGTGATGGTACGCAATCAACACAAATACACTAAAAGCAAAATTTACTGGAAACAGCTCCTGAAAACTATTGGCCCAGCTTTAGGCTCTTTAGAGGGTGATGAATGGAAGGCCCTGCGCATCCTGCATTCCCCCTATTTTTCACAATCGGCCACTAAGGCGTACCTGCCAACTGTAAACTCCGTTTTACAGCAACATTTGGAAAAATTGAAAGAAAAAGAGCAATCCATTGACCTGGTCCAATTTTTTTGCGAACTCAATACCCAATCGCTATTGAAAGTGGTTTTCAATACCGAAAGCGGTGAAGAAACAAAAGCTATTGCTCAAGCCATTGCAGAAGGGCAAAAAACCATTTACTGGCGAAGCCGGTTTCCATGGAATCCCTTGCTTTCGCGCCTCAATGGCTTGCAAAAAAAGAGTGAAGATCACCTTAATTTTTTCACGCATTATGTTAAGCGGATCATCGGAGAGAGGCCCTTGTCTCCTGCTAAACCTAAAAATCTGTTGGATGGGCTTTTGAAGCATTACGGAGAAAAGCAGGGCCTTACGGAGGAAGCCATCCACCAAATTCGCAATGAGCTCATTGTCTACACAGGAGCAGGCACGGAAACCATGGCCCTGAGCGAAGCCTACACACTGTTCCATTTAGCTCAAAACCAGGACAAGCTAGCTAAGGTAAGAGAGGAAATTAGCAGGGTGGCCGGAGATCGCCCTTTGAGTCATGAGGACATCCCCCACTTAGAGTACACCCGCTGGTCGGTATTGGAAGGTATGCGCCTGCAACCCAGCAGTTATGCGCTGCTACGAGATTGCATCGAAGAAGATGAGTTACAGGGTCAGCCTGTTTATCCGGGAGATTCCCTTTTCATCAGTATTTATGCCACACACCGTAATCCACGGCTTTGGAAAAATCCGCTGCAATTCATCCCTGAGCGTTTTGCTACGGAAGAACTGACAGGTGATAATAAATATCGGTTTATGCCTTACGGGGCAGGTAAACACCACTGCATAGGAGCTTATCTAGCTACACCACAAATGACCCTGACCATCGCTTCAGTAGTTCAGAAATTCGATCTGGATTTCATGGGATTGAATGATCTCAATATCCAGTCGCTAAGCACCCTGAAACCCGGAAATAAAATGATAGTGAAGCTGAGGCCTAAAGACCGTTAAAGGTTAATACGATAAAGATTGTACGTTTTGCTTCTTTTGGCTCCCATTCGTCTCAAAGTGTTTTCAACCGGGGTATTTCCCTCCATCACCCATCCTATTTCTCCACCTTCGTACCCCAGCTCAAAAATATTACGGGCTATATTGTAAAAAAGCACGAGGTGTATGCCATGGAAGCGGTATTCAGGAAGCACGCCAGCAATCATCACCCGGGCGCTTTTTATGTCTTTTCGCCCAAATAATAAGCGGAATAAAGTCCGGAGCCCCAACCGACCACTCTTGTTACTCTTCAGCAATTCGTTTAGGTCGGGTACACCCAGCACAAATCCTACGGGCCGGCCTTCCCATTCCGCCACTAAAGCCATTTCTGCTTTGATCAGCGACTTAAGGTCACCGGCCAAGAAGCAAAACTCCTCCCAACTCGCTTTTTGAAAGCCCCAATGAGTAGCAAAACTTTGGTTATACAGCTCATAGAATATCTTCAATTCTTTATTGAACTGTCTCAGATCCGACTTGCGGATAGTTAATCCTTTTTTCCTTCTGGCATACTCCACCAGCGGCTGCAACATATTTTTTTGATGGAAATCTTCGCGATATAAAGTCCAGGTACCGAATTGTCTTATCATCTGAAAACCCAAGCCGGAAAAAGCCTGAGTGTAATAGGGTGGATTGTAATTTAGGAGAAAAGAATTCCGTTGGTCAAAGCCATCGCTCAAGATCCCCAGGTCATTGTGTATGCCGGGGTTCAATGGACCGATCAGTTCTTTGATACCCCGCTGCCGGGCTTGCTCCTTAAGTTCTTTAAGCACTGCTGTTCCGCTATCCCTGGTAAAATCAACAAAGCCAAATGACCCTATAACAGGGTTCTCTTTCCAGTGACCAGGGCCAAAAAGTGCAAATCTTCCCTTCACCTCACCACCTTGCTTCACCAGGTAAAAATTATGAGGAACTTTCTTAAGAAAAGGATTCTTCTTGGGATTGATCAACTCATTGTGTAGCAATCTCAAAGGAACTACCCATTTACCATAGCTTTGGGCCAAGTGGTAGTATAAGTCCATAAAAGACTTTTTCCCACCTTGCTGGCGTAGGTTCACCTCTTCAACATGAAAATTCAGTTCTACCATAAGTGCTAAATATACTGCGGACTTACCCATACTGATGTTCAGTTTAGATGGTTTTCTTATTTTAGATATCAACTAAACTCTGCACAATGACCAATAAACCTCGCATATTGCTGGTAGCCCCCACCGCTCTGGATTACCATAATAGACCTATAAAAACGCGAAAATTGTACTTGCCCGGCCTTACAATGCCCATGCTGGCAGCAGTTACGCCTCCTGAAGTAGAACTGGTATGCTGCTCGGAAACCATACAGGATATTCCTTATGAGGAGCATTGGGATCTGGTGGGCATCACTGGCATGGGCTCTGGTTTGGTACGGGCCTGGGAAATTGCCGATGTTTTTCGTGCTAAAGGGATACCCGTAGCCATTGGGGGCATAGCTGCCAGCCTGTGTGATCACGAAATGACCTATGCCCATGCCGATGTGCTAATAACCGGAGAAGCCGAACAGGTATGGCCAGAAATGATCCGTGATTTCCTGGCTGGAAAGCTCAAAAAGCGCTACGTTATGCAGCACCGCCCAGACATCAAAACCCTGCCTTTGCCGAGCTATCAGAGTATGCACCCTAATGAACTGGGTCTTTGGCGCCCGGTACAGGCTACCCGGGGCTGCCCTTTTCCCTGTGAATTCTGTTCCATTCAAAGCTATTTTGAACGAAGTTACCGCAAGCGCCCGGTAGATCAGGTAATACGTGATGTTAGAGCTGCCAAAAAGACCGGTAGCCGGTATATTGCCTTTATTGACGATAATATTGGGGTAGACTGGAAATACTTTGAAGAACTGATGACAGCTCTCATTCCCGAGGATATTATCTGGATCAGTCAGTGCAGTATCCATATTGCCGAAAAACCCCGGATGCTGGGACTGGCCTATAAAAGCGGTTGCCGCCTTCTTTCCTTTGGTATTGAGTCGGTAAACCAAACCAGCGTGGATACGGTGGGTAAGACATTTAACCACACCTCACAGTACGATGAACTGCTCCGCAACGTGCGGGAACAGAGCATTGCCGTTTCCTCGGAAATGATCCTGGGGCTGGATGACGATCAGGAAGATGTGTTTGATGCTACCTATGAATTCCTGATGCGGAACAAAATACCGGTGCCACGACTATACATACTTACCCCGGTGCCTGGCACCAAGATGTACGAAGACTTTGATAATGCAGGCCGCATTTTCAATTACAACTATGGTGACTACAACGGTGGAAAAGCTGTTTTCACCCCGGGCAGAATGTCTGCAGAAACCTTGCAGGAAGGCTACTGGGACCTCTACAGCCGTCTGTTCACCATTCCTGCCATATACAAGCGCGTCAAGGGTATTCCGGCCAGCACTGAATTTAAAATGAAAACTTTCCTGTTGGGCGTAAACATGCATTACCGCAAACATATTTCGCAGCGCATAACTCCCGGCATTGTTTAACCTACTGATCTCAGGACTATGAAAATACTACTCGTTCGTCCACCCGTTCCACGGCACACCATAGGGCTTAAAAATATAATGGTCTGTGAGCCGCTGGAGTTGGAATACGCTGCCGCTGCCCTCGAAGGACATGAAGTACAGATCATGGATATGATTCTGGAGAAAGGTTTTAAAAAACGGCTGCAAAACTTCAAACCTGATCTGGTGGGAAGCTCGGCCTACATTAGTGGTGTCAACGAGGTTTTTAAGCTGTTTCGCGAAGTGAAACGCTGGAACCCTTTGTGCTTTACCGTGGTTGGAGGAGTTCAGGCTTCTCAGGTTCCCGAGGATTTTATTGACCCTTCCGTTGATGTTATCGTAAAAGGGGATGGTACCACTTTACTGCCAAAAGTGGTACAGGCGCTGGAAGACGGTAATTCACTGATGGATATTCCCAACCTGGCTTTCCCGGAGGGTGAGGGGCAGATAGTGCAAACCGGCAAACGGGCCTATATGCCCAAGGCCGATGAATTACCGCTGCCCAGACGCGATTTGGTGCAGCATTTGAAACACCGCTATTATTATCTCACCCATCGCCCGGTAGCTACTATGAAAACCACCTGGGGGTGCTGGTATAAGTGCAATTTTTGCTATACCTGGCGCATTACTGACGGCACACCATATGCCCGTAGCCCGGAGAGTATTATAGAAGAGCTATTGACCATAGAGGCCAAAGAAGTGTATATTGTAGACGATATCTTCCTGATTAAGCCCAGCCGCCTACGCAAGCTGGCGGATCTCATCCGTCAGCACAATATTAAAAAGAGATACCTTATCTACGCCCGGGCGGACTTCATTGCCCAGAATGAGGAAATAGTGAAAGAGTGGGCCGAATTGGGCCTCACCGCAGTTTTTATAGGGCTGGAAGCAGCAACGGATAATGAACTAAATAATATGGATAAGGAAAGCTCGGTATATGAGAATATAGCCGCCATCGAGATGCTGCAGAAGCATGGCATAGATATATACGGCTCTCTCATTCCCCACCCGGATTACAGTATTAAAGACTGGAAAAACCTCCGCAAGTTCATCAATGATACCGGGTTGTATTACGTGAACATCTCACCCCTCATGGCTATGCCAGGAACCCTGATCTGGAAGGAGTTTAAAGATCGTATGAACGTACCGCGGGAAGCCCACGGCCTGTGGGACCTTTCGCATAGCCTGATCCAGCCCAGGCTATCGCTTCGCAGGTATTACTGGGAGTTGCTGAAGACCTACGCCAGCGTTATTTACAATTTACCTCGTGCCAAAAAGGTCACAAAGCGCACCCTCCCCTCCCTATGGAGTGTAAATTACTGGCGGGTATTATGGGGAAGCACTAAAATAGGCTGGCAGTTCCTCAATGCTCATCGCCACCACTCCCCGCGGGAACTGAAAAAAGCCATGAGTCGCGGCCCGGAAGTGCCTGAGCTGGGCTACGCTACGGAACGTCTGCATTTTTTGCTTACTGAAAAAGAAAAAGGTGCTGCTTAAGGCTTTTGGTCATATCAATCAGGTGCCTGCTGCAGAGTGGGACCGCCACCACGATGGATCGTTCTATTTCCGCCATGCCTTTCTGAAGATTTTGCAGGATACAGAAGTAGAGCAGGCACAATACCGTTTTCTGCTTTTTTCAAATAAAGGGAAACCAGCCGGACTGGCCATATTGAGTAGTTTTTCCATTCATCTCGATCTGCTGTCTGGTGAACCCTGGCCGCTGCGGATGATCAAGAAAGTTCGTCCCGCCCTCTTTCAGTTGCCCGTGGTATTTGTAGGAACACCAGGCTCCTTTGGTCAACCGCCCTATATTGTCTTGGATGGACAATATCATCAAGCAGTGCAGGAATACCTTTTAAGGGAGCAGACAAAATGGGCCAAAGAACTGGACGTAAAGTTAAAGATCTGGAAAGAGCTCCCCGAGGCCTACCCAAACCGTTTATTAGGAGATTCAGGCTTTCTCAGCTTTCCCAGCCTACCAGATATGCAGCTACAAACTAACTTTTTATCACCTTTGGATTACCTAGCCCGTATGCGGTCAAATTACAGCCGCAAGTTGCACAAAACTCATATAGAATGGGTAGAGCGGAGAGGTTTTTATTTGTCCCCGTTCCGATCGGAAGACGTAGCCTCCTTCTTTGAAGGTTATCGGGCTGTGATACAACGCACCCCGGTAAAACTGGAGATCTATAAACACCGCTTTTTTGAGGCTTTGACTTCTTCTGACCTGAACCCAGAACTGCTTGTAGTAGAACGGAACGATAAGAAGATAATGGCGCTTCTGATAGAAGAAAAAGAGGTACTCAACCTTATCCTGGTGTCTAAGCCCGAAAAGCGGTATACTGATAATCTTTACTCCAAATTATTACACGGGGTTGCTTTCCTGGCCACGGAGCGCGGCAAAAGCCTCTTACGCCTGGGTCAGACCTCGGATTACAGCAAGGCTGCACTGGGCAGCACCCCCCAACCGCTCCGTATCTATATCCGGCACGATCGCCCGTATGTACAAAGCCTGCTGGGTAAATTCGGGCATTTACTTTTTCCCGACACACCAGATATAAGATTAAACGTATTCAAAAAGGAGGTAAACAATACTCTCGTCAAGCCTAAAAGATTAGCTTCATGAACAGTGCCCGTGATTCATACGGAACCTTTACCAAGCCTTACATTGCCCGGCTGCTGGGCCTTCTCAACCTGGACTACGAAGTGCTGCAAGCGCAGGGAAACCGCATGAATATACAGTTTGCGGATGGACGAAAAAAGCAGGTAACGGACCTGGTAGGAGGCTTTGGTAGTAGCCTGCTGGGGCATAATCATCCCGCCATACAAAAAGCGGCAAAAGATTTCCTGGGCCGGCAACAAACTTCTCATGCACAACTAAGCTTGCGCAACAAAGCAGGAGAATTATGCCGCGAACTTTGCAGGCTCGCTCACGGGGAAACCGGTTATGAGTACACGTCTTTCTTGGCCAATACCGGTAGTGAAGCCGTAGAAATAGCACTCCGCCATGCCCGTTTGCAGTGGGATAAGAACCTGGATGCATTGATCAAAAAAGGGCTTATGACCTTTCAGCAATGGGGACAAAATAAAACACACTATCAGTATCCTAGGGAAAAAGTGCTTGAATGGAAAAAAATGATGACGAGCCTGAAGCAGCAAGGGCCTTATTTCATAGCCCTTCCTCAAGCTTATCACGGTAAAACTGCCGCTACCCACGCGCTGAACACCGGTCAAGGCCGTATAATCCATTGGTCATTTTATAACAACGCCCAGGTTCCGGAATTGTCTTTTTTGAAGTTCCCCTTCCCAAAGATCACTTCCACAGGCCTGGTCATGACAGACAAACAGTACAGTGCCATAGCTGCGGTAGTTGCTGAACCTTTGCAGGGGGAAGGTGGAGTAAACCCACTAAGCCCCGAACAAGCCCAGGCTTTGCAGAACCTGGCGGAACAGCATCAATGCCCCCTCATCTGGGACGAGATACAGAGCGGCTCCTACCGTACCGGTAGTCTCTTTTACAGCAGTCAACTGGGGGTATCCGGAAACTATTATTGCCTGGGCAAGGCCCTGGGGGGTGGATTGGCAAAACTTTCTGCAGTGCTCATACGCTCTGATGAATATTTGCCGCAGTTGGAACTCGCCTACACCTCCACCTTTGCAGAAGATGACTTTTCCTCGGAGATAGGCCTGGCTTTTCTGGCGGAACGCGAAAGCATTCAAGCCAATATACAGGAAACAGAACCCCTTCTTAACCAAGAGTTTCACCGACTCCAACAGCGTTTCCCCTCCATTATCCGCGAGGTGCGTGGCAAAGGCTTCATTTGGGGCCTGGAATTCCAGAGCCTGTACCTCAGTGGTAGCTATACCCTGCAAGCACTGGGGCGCAACGGGTTTTTCAATTATTTCCTGATGGCCTGGCTGCTCAACGAAAGAGGTATACGATGTTCCGCACCACTCTCTTGCGACTCAGTACTGCGCTTTCACCCGGATATCCGTTGCAGTACTTCTGATATTTCCCTCTTGTCCAAAGCCCTGCACCGCTTGTGCGATATTCTCGAAAAGCAAGATATGTACGCTCTGCTGCATTTTCTTCTGCCTGTAAAATGGCAGAACCTGAGATCCTTTCCGAGGTATTTTAAACAGGAGAATGTGGTATACGAGCAGCCGGAGCCTTCCGTTCCACGGGCAGGTTTCATTACGCATTATATTACTTTTAACACCATCCGTGAAGCCGATCCTTCCCTGGCGATTCTGCCGGATGAGGCTTTACAATTCTTAATGGAACGCTTTACTCCGTTTTTGCCGCCCATTATTAATGGTTCGCGTATGGTAGATACCGCCAAAGGCCCTGTGCATCTTACTATTAAAGGGCTCGCCTTTACCAGCAGTATGGCCGCTGAGGCACTGCGCCAACATCAGCCTGATGTCTACCGTTCCAAAATACAGGCGGCCGCTAACTGGCTGGAGGAAGAGGGCTGTGACGTGATCGGACTGGGGCAGTACACTTCCATTTTATCACAAAATGGTAAAAGCCTCATTACCAGCAGAGCCACACTCACTACCGGTAATGGTCTTACTGTTTTTCTAGCTGCGGAAGGCTTGTTATACGCAGTACAGAAAAAAGGCATGATACCTGAAAATGAAAAACTGGCCATTATAGGCGGGCAAGGCAACATTGGCAGTTGCCTGCGGCAGTTAATAGAAAAGCGCGTGGCAGAAGTGGCAGTGTTTGGCAATCCCAACAGCCACAAAAAGAACAGGCCCAACGTGTTTTATGACCAATCTGCACTTAAGAATTATAAACTGATACTGGTAACTACCAATAGCCCTGACATTCTACTTACAGCAGAAAATACCCATCCGCAAGCCGTGATCTGCGACCTTTCCGTACCGTATAATGTTTGCCCGGAACTGATACGTGAACCTGGAACGCGCAGCATCCACTTGGGTGGTACCGCCTCTCTGCCGGACGAGCAAGGTATTCCAAGTAAAGGCATTCCCTTGCCTAAAGACCGTATTTATGGCTGCCTGACAGAAACCCTACTGCTGGCTCTCAGTCGGCAGTATGCTTCCGCCTCCTTTGGTAAGCTTCAGGTGGAAGATGTTCTGAAGCTGGGAGAGTTAAGCGGAAACTACGGTTTTAAAGTGAAAAAAGTGGATAAGCCTGCTGCTGATCAACTAAACTTCTCCCCTTGTTAAAACAATAAAGTCCTATAAGTCATCCCAATCCTTATTTTTGGAATCTTTTGACGCTAAAAAATTATGGAAGAAGTAGTATCCGATATTCCCTTAATTACTAATGATGCTGTAGTGTTTGGCATTTTAATGGCCTTGTTAATGCTCATTTTCAAAGCCACGGAAACACCTGCCTTTAGTAAATTCTTTAAAGTTATTCCAGCGCTTTTACTGTGTTACTTCATGCCTTCCCTCTTTAGCACTTTTGGCATTATTTCACCACAATGGATAGATGTTGATGCAGCTATGGCAGCCCTTACCAATGCAGGTTATGACCTAAGTGGCATCTCTTCATTTAAAGATTTTAAAAACTATACTTTAAACAATGAAGTGGACCACAGCCTCTTGAAACCTTTTATGGGTAAGTCGCAGATTTACTTTGTGGCCTCCCGCTATATGTTACCGGCCAGTTTAGTATTGCTTACTATTAGTATTAACCTTAAAGAGGTGTTTAGATTAGGCCCTAAGGCATTAATCATGTTTGTAACGGGAACCATAGGGGTAGTGATAGGTGGCCCTATAGCCATATTGCTGTTTTCTTTTTTTGCGCCAGAAGTGGTTGGCGGAGCCGAACCTAATGAAGTATGGAGAGGAATGACCACCGTTGCCGGTAGCTGGATTGGCGGTGGAGCCAATCAGGCCGCTATGTACGAAATCTTTAAAGGCGAAAAAAACCTCATATCAGGCAGTATGTACTCCATGATGATCACTGTAGATATCATTGTGGCCGAAGTCTGGATGTTTTTCCTTCTACTAGGTGTAGGGAAAGCGGCTAAAATAGATAAGTTCTTCAAGGCCGATGCTTCTGCTGTTAATACCTTAAAAGATCACATGCATGGGTTTAGTCAGAAAATTGCCCGTATCCCTAGCTTTAACGATTTAATGGTTATTCTGGGAATCGCTTTGGGCTGTACCGGATTAGCGCATTTGCTGGCTGGTTTTCTCGGCCCTTGGGTTAAAGAAAATGCGCCTTATCTAGCAGAATCGTTTAGCCTTGGTTCTTCCTTCTTTTGGTTGATCGTATTGGCTACTACCTTTGGAATTGGCTTGAGTTTTACCAAAGTCAGAAATTATGAAGGAGCTGGAGCTTCCAAAATAGGAAGTGTGTTTATTTACATTCTGGTAGCTTCTATCGGTATGAAAATGAATGTTATGGCCATTTTTGACAATCCGGCTATTTTCCTCGTAGGTTTAACCTGGATGGCTGTTCACGTAGGTCTATTATTCCTGGTGGCCAAATTGATCAAAGCTCCTTATTTCTTTTTGGCGGTTGGCAGTAAAGCCAATATTGGGGGAGCGGCCAGCGCACCTGTAGTAGCGGCAGCCTTTCACCCCTCACTGGCACCAGTAGGTGTATTATTGGCTGTGTTGGGTTATGCCTTGGGAACATACGGAGCATTAATCTGTGGTTATTTAATGCAAGCGGTAGCTCCTTAGAACCTTTATCCCTAACTATGAAAAGATTATTAACCTTTAGTTTTGTTTTGGTTGTCCTTTTTGCTTCTGCCCAGGAAAATGACGAAACTACTATCCGTAAATTATACAACACTGCCCTTAATGATCAACAAGGCTATAAATGGCTAAAAGTTTTAACGGATATTGGCCCTAGGATGTCGGGCTCCAAAGAAGCGGATGAAGCCATTGCCACTTTTCAGAACATAGCCGATTCTCTGGGTTTTGAGACCTACCTGCAAAAAGTAAAGGTTCCCCGTTGGGTACGGGGTGAAAAGGAAGTAGCCTATTATACCTCTGACGGAAAGACCTTTCAAACCAATGCTACTGCTTTGGGGGGGTCTGTAGCCACTCCGGCAGAGGGTTTAACCGCCCCTATTGTTGAGATCACTTCTTTTGACCAGTTGGATAGCCTGAACGGTGAACTGAATGGCAAGATCGCTTTTTACAACATTCCGATGGACCCTACCTACATCAGTACTTTTTTTGCCTATGGCAGTGCCGTAAAGCAGCGCTGGGCCGGGGCGGTGGAAGCCTCCAAAAAAGGAGCCATAGGCGTAGTGATCCGTTCTTTAAGTTCCTCCGTAAATCCTTATCCCCATACCGGCAGCATGACCTACAACGGAGCGGACAAGAAAATTCCCGCTATTGCTATTAGTACCCTGGATGCGGAAAAGCTCAGCAAGGCCTACGCCAGGGATAAAAACCTGGAATTTTTTATGAAAACTTCCTGTGAGAGAAAGGACAGCGTTTATTCGCACAACCTCATCGTAGACTGGAAAGGTTCAGAAAAGCCGGACGAGATCATTTTAACCAGCGGGCACATCGATTCCTGGGATCTGGGGACAGGAGCCCACGATGACGGTGCTGGTAGTATGCACGCCTTTGAGGTGGCTTACCTCTTAATGGAAAACAAACTGCGCCTGAAAAGAACCCTGCGCATTGTATTTTTTATGAATGAGGAGTTTGGCCTGGATGGTGCCGATGTTTACGCTAAAAAAAGCAAAGACGAAGCGGTAAACCATGTTATTGCCATGGAAAGTGATGCCGGAGGGTTCACTCCCCGGGGTATTAGTATATCTGCTCCGGATAGCATTATGGCTAAAATCAAAGATTTAAGAGGCTTACTAGAGCCTTATGGGATTCATCAATTTAGCCGTGGTGGTGGTGGAGCCGATATTTCCAAGATATATGCAGAAGATTTGGTCATGATCGGTTTAAGGCCCGATAGTCACCGTTATTTTGAAGTGCACCACTCCGCCCGGGATGTTCTGGCAAATGTCAACGCACGAGAACTCGAAATGGGTTCGGCCACCCTGGCCGCCTTGGTTTATCTTCTGGATAAATACGACCTCACCGCCCGTTAGCATTGAAGCTTTTAGCTTTGTTAAGCTTCCCAAACGTGTTTCAAAAACTGACTCCAGTAGACTGCTACCCAAGTGACTGAAATTTTTTTGTGACACAACATCTTTATAAACTATTCATCATCAATGTTTTAACATTGAGTAATGGGATTTTTTTCAAAAAAGTGAAAATTTTTTCTACCCGGATCAAACTTTTTCCGGGAAAGCCCGTTCTTATATACAGGTTAAGGTTTGGTTAATTGTTTTGATTTAGTTTGAAACGAAGGGAGGCACTCGCCTCCCTTTTCTTTTTTTATATCAGACAGCTACGTTAGATTCTGTCTGTCATATATTGTTCCGTTAAAGAAGCCATCCCTGACCGACCTGTGGCTCTATTGTAAGTACCCCCAAATTTAGGACAACGTACCTAGCGGGCATTGGCCTGGCTTAAGCTTTAATAAAGGCTGACGTACACCTTCGAGAAAGGTACGATCTCCATTAATTGGAGATCGTTACGGAATAATCAAAGGTTTGATAACCGCTAAAATGTTGTGGTACGGAGGAAATGACCAGGTAAACCTCATCGCCTGGACCCGATACCGGCACCGTAATTTGCCCCGATAGCCCATCGGGCATGTTAATATCGTAGTACTGTATACCGGCACTTCCCTTAACAGCTATTCTTCCCTCAAAATGAGCGGCAGCCCCGTCCGAACCTGTTCCCGTTCCGTTAATGCTAAAGCTAAGCTGAGCGGATGTAGGATTGGTGATCTTAATGGAATTATACCCCCAGGCAGCAGGTTTGACATCCTGGCCGGGGCTAAAGGTTCCCAGAGCAGCAGAACCGCTTAATTCAAGAGCATGCGCTTTGATCTCGGCTGAAGTAGCAAAAAAGTTGAGTTCATCCATGGTTCTTGTTTTTTGACCTGGGGTGAGGTAATCGAAGCCTACTGCCGTCTGAACTGCCCAATCGGCAAACATCCCACGCAGTTGATTCTCTCCCATTGTATTATATATATATTCCTGCGCTGATAAGTTAGTAGAGTTGGCATAAACCCCCGAAATAATACTGCGATCTACATTTTTTACATTGGATAAAAAGTACAGGAAGGCACTCACCCCGTATTGCCGTACCCCAAACAACCAATCGTTATCTGCAGGAACATTGGGGTCCCAAAACTCCGGTATATACCAAAGCGAGAAATGAGGGTTAGCATACACCGAACCAGCGGTGATAAAAGCATTGTCCCCGGTATTCTTAGAGCATTGGTACCACTCGGCCGAAGCTTCAATAAACCATACCGCATCATTATTGAGGTCAATAGCTTCATACCCACCCGAAGTTTGAAAAACGTGAAAGCCCTCGTGGTGAATGTTAGAAAAATCCTCCAGCGTTTCGAAGGGTAAAGTCAGGAAGGGAAGATCGCCCTGATCAAACCCCTGCCCGTTGCCAAAGGAATTGGGAAACTTATCATCTTCACCGTGGTGGATGTAGATGTTGTAGTAAAAGCCCGCGTCTGTATTGGGCGGATCTTTCATACCCAGGTTGGTTTTAACATCCTGGCGAATGGCACTCAACCATTGCTTTAAACTGGCCACATCCTGCGAATGGTCAAATTGATCATCCCACCAAAGGGCAAAATTTTCATGGTTTTGGATGGTAAAACCACTGGGATTGACCGGAATCTCCCTGATAAGTAGGCCTAGTGGACTGGAATCGGGATTCTTTTGATTATCCGCATCTTTATTACAAGCTACTAGCCCATGTGATAATAGGAAGAGATAAAAAATTTTTTTCATATCAATTCAATTAAAGGTTAGAAAATAAACTGGTCTGCTGCATCACTATTCATTTTATCAAGTTATCAGCTAAGCTCATAATTTTCTTGGCATCCAGGCAATTGTGCTGGCTTAACTATCCTTATAAGGCATTCCGAAGCAGATTACTGCATAAGCACTTTAAATACTTTAGTTCCTTTTTCGCTGCTTACCTGCACCAAGTATAGCCCAGCAGCCATACCTGAAATATCTACCTCCTGTTTGCCGGTATTGGTAAAATCATAGCTGCACAAAAGCCTGCCATTCATAGTGAAGATGTCTACGTCTAGTCTTTGGCTGTTTTTGTGCTTATCTTCTACGTACAGGATATTCCGGGCCGGGTTAGGATACAGTTCTATGCCGCTAAGTTCGTATTCACTCAGGCCGATGGAACAGTTTTCAACGTAAAGGTTTAGGGTGGCTGAATCGTCCGGGCAGCTAAGCCCGTTGAGCAGGTAGCGGAAGGTATAGCTGGTGTTATTCGCCACTGCTCCAGGATCGAAGATGCTGCCGCTAAGGCCACCGCTATTATTCAGGTCAAGCCAGGTTCCTCCCATGGTGATACCGGTATCCAGGTAGGCAAAGAGGTCCACTGTGACTGCAGTGTCACAAATAGTGTCGGAAGCATCGGCACCGGCATTGGGCAGGGCCTCTACATTAAGGGTAACGGTCGCACTGTCATTGGGACAACTACCTCCCGTTACGAAGTAGGTGAAGTTATAGCCTGTTCCACCGTTTACCTGGCTGGCATCGAAAATTGATCCGGTGATTGCCCCGGTAGCGTCATCATCCAACCAGTTGCCCCCGGCAACGGCCATGCGCAAGAAGGTATTCAGGTTTACCGTCATATTGCTGGCACAAACGGTCCCTGTAGAATCCAGGCCTGCGGTAAAAGCGGGATCAACCTGCAGGGTGATCCGGGCGGTGTCAGCGAGACAAATGCCAGTGGGCAATATATAGCTGAAGTGGTAGGTGTTGCCTGCTGCGACCTGGCTGGCATCAAATACAGCTCCGTTGAGCGCCCCCGTAGTGTCTTCGTCCCACCAGTTGCCACCGATGCCTGCCATGCGCAGGTAGGAACTCAAGTCTACCATGGTATTGCTGGCACAAACAGCTCCGATAGAATCCAGACCTGCCGAGTTATAGCATAAGGTACAGAAACCTTGAGGTCCGGTCCAGGTGCTTACATCCCCAATGCCACAACTGTCCTGCACATAGAATTCATAACAACTGGCCGGTCCTAAACCACCGATCACAATGGTATCATTGGTTACCTGTAGAGGTGTTCCCGTGCCCAAACTAAAACCGATAGGCCCATATTCTATGTTCCAATTTGCGGCCCCGCCACTGGTCCAGGAAAGATTGGCGCTACTGTCGGTGTTTGCGAAAGTAAATAGCCCGGAAGGTGCAGGGCAGGAGGGTGGGATATTCCGGACCTGGAAATTATCCATAAAAACATCATTGTCTTCCGGGTTGTCTACCACCCCTTCGGTCGCCCAAAAAGCGAATTGTACTATCTGTTGGTGGTAGGCAGTGAGGT